>NZ_JBAMHQ010000004.1 GCF_037081775.1 Haladaptatus sp. ZSTT2 | reverse complement strand
AAGCCAAAGGAGGGACAAACAGCACTTGTCCACATCCGAGTATTTAATAGGGACATTTTCCTTGGTACTCTCATGGCCGACCCAGCCGCTGAGATTGAGCGCCTCAGAGACCGCATTGACAAGAGCCCAGACATCAACGAACCCGACCGAGAGGCACTCATCGCCTTCAGCGACGAGATGTACCTCCTCAAGACCGTCTACAGCGACCACCGCCACGTCAAACTCCTCCGCCACTGTACGCTCATGGCCGAAGAAGTCGGCGTGCTCGCAGACGCCCTCGAGAACAAGGACGCTGCAGAGGAGATCGTCCGCTGGATCAATCGAACCTACGACAACGAAGAGACCAATCGGGACTACCGAGTCGCACTCCGTGTGTTCGGTCGTCGAGCGAGCGACGAGAACGGCACTGAACCAACCGAGAGCATCGAGTGGATTCCGAGTGGTACCTCGAAGAACTACGACCCGGCGCCGAAGCCCGGCGACATGCTCCACTGGGAAGCCGACGTGCTCCCCATGGTCAAGCAGTGTCGTAACAGCCGTGACGCGGCGCTCATCGCGGTTGCGTGGGATTCGGGGGCACGGAGTGGCGAAATCAGAAACCTCGACGTGGGCGACGTCACAGACCACGAACACGGCCTGCAGATCACCGTCGATGGCAAAGTCGGTCGTCGCACCATCACGCTCATCCCATCCGTTCCGTACCTCCAACGCTGGCTGCAGGACCATCCAGGAAAGGACAACCCGTCCTGCCCGCTCTGGAGTAAGATTGGGAAGGCTGAGGGTATCAGCTACAATGCAGCGGCGAAGATCCTCCAGCGTGCAGCAGACCGGGCAGAGGTGCGTAAGCCGGTGACGTTCACGAACTTCCGGAAGTCGTCTGCGAGCTGGTTGGCGAGTCACGGCATCAATCAGGCGACCATCGAAGACCACCACGGGTGGAAGCGCGGCAGTCAGGTCGCCTCTCGCTACGTCTCGGTGTTCGGGAAGGCCGCAGACAACGAACTCGCTCGCATCCACGGCATCGACGTGTCGAAGGACGAGCCAGACCCGATTGCTCCCATCGAGTGCCCGCGGTGTAGTCGCGAGACGCCCCGTGAAGAGGAGTTCTGCGTGTGGTGCGGTCAGGCGACCGAGCCGGGTGCGGCCGAAACAATGCGCAAGCGCGAGGAACGCCTGCGGACGGCGGTCATGCGGCTCATCAGGGATGACCCCGGCTTGCTCGATGATGTCGAGCGTGCCCAAGACCTGTTGACGGTGCTTGAGGCGCGGCCGGACTTGGCTGATGATGCGTCTCGATTCCGGGCCGCGTTGGACGAGTGGGACGGCAGTGGCGGTCGCGGTCATTAGAGTTCGACCTCCTCGACGCGGTCGAGTTCTCTGCGGACTTCTTCGAAATCGCGCTTGCTGCCGTAGCGTTTGAGAACTGCGTAGGCGTAGGCGCGGACGTCCACGTTGCTGCCGTGGCGGAGGATGTGGACGAGGTCGTCTTTGTTTTCGCGGACGTAGGCTCGCCCGCGTTCGTAGCCCTCGGACATTATCGATCGCCTCCATCGCAATCCTCGCGATATGTTTCGAGCTGGGCTCTTACAGAACGGAGTTCGCGCAGAGCCCGCTTTTGACTGACCTGGTGTAAGGCGAGGGGAGCGTTCGTAACGACGTCCGCGTTCTCGTACTTCAGTCGCTCATCTGATTCAATTTCCTCGATGCGCTCATCAAGATACGCAAATACGTCACTCATGGCACCTGCACTCCGTGGAGTTTGGTTGCCTCCCAGTCGTGCTTGGCCGCGAGCACGCGGCGTGCGAGGTCGGTGAGTTCGTAGTAGTTGGTGCGCCGGTCGAGTGCGCCTTTTTCGAGGAGGCCGTCGTCTACGAGCTGGTCGAGGTTGGGGTAGAGGCGGCCGTGGTTGACCTCTGCGTGGTAGATGGCTTCGAGGTCGGCTTTGATGGCGAGTCCGTGGGGTGGTTCGTCGTAGTCGGCGACGACGTAGAGGATGTGTTCGCGGAACTGCGTGAGCGCCACCGCGATATCAAGTGGCGTCTGTTCGTCAGGGGTTTCGACACTCATGCGTTGACACCTCCGAGAATCGTGGAGAGAGTGGTTTGTGGCCCGTGCGTCGTCACTTGGTCGTCGTTCAACAGTAGAGACGGCATGTTCATTCCATTCTGATGGACTTTCCCGTAAAAGGAGACGTCCAAGTGGGGTGAGTGAAAGTGAAACTGGGTGGTTGGGTGCGTTGCAGTCGTCGTGCCGAGGCTTTTATGCCCCGAGTAGTGGTAGGCATTCATGCTTCCGTACCGTGATTACGGAGGCTTCCGCGGACCGATGGTGCAACATCGGGTCCGCATTTTCGTACTGGACCCAACAAGCAGTTAGGCCCGCGTGTAGCTTCCGTGAACAGTCAGTCTATAGAGTAAGATAATAAAACTATCCACTAATTAGTGAATTCAAATTACTAATTAGTAGTTTTACATTGACATATCGGTATCGTTAAAGATGCACTCAGAGTGGCCAAATTCATGCGCAAGCGTGCCGAGTGGATGACTCCATTTGACGACCAAATACTGGAGGTTCTCCACTCCTCACAGCTTGTTCTCTCACCCTCAATTATCGCCTTCAACTTAGAACGGTCTCGTGAAGGCGTCTCAAAACGTCTATCAGAGCTAACTTCTCACGGGCTGGTTGAGAAAATTGAGCGCGGGAAATACGAAATCTCAGGAAAAGGAGAGGCGTATCTTGCTGGCGACCTCGACGCCTCCGAGCTGAATGAGTGATTCTTAGATGCGTGTTGAGACGGCGACTCGACTGACGTTGCTTTTCGTGATGGCATTCCTCGTGCTTGCTGTGCTGTTCTTCACGTTGGTATTTACACAGGTTTAGATTTGAACTTAGAGATTTCTGGCATTTACTTTTCAGGCTGAGATGAGTGGAGAAATGAAGCAATGTGGCTCAAAGCTATCGTTCAATAACTCGTCAAGTTAGGTAATGAACCCAAAAAGTGAGTTTAGAGAAAGTTGGTGGGTGATTCTTATCGGGTTTATTATTTTAGTTGGAATCTCAATTGCGCTTGTACTTCCATATTTCACGCGGTATTCAGCCAATACTTGGATTGACGTAACTAGTACAATAATGTCACTTCTTCTATCGCTCGGCCTCCTTTTCGTTTATACTCGGCTGCTGGATGTTGCGGTTGAACAAAAAGGAGAGATAAGCGAGCAGAACAAGTTGCAGAAAAAGATCGTGAGTATCCAAACGAATCAGCAACTCTCAATGGATGCAAATCACAAGCCTGCTATTCAAATTCTTGACTGGGAGTGCGAATACATTGATGGGGTTGACGTTATTGAAATTGAATTAGCGAATAAAGGAAATGGACTTTCAAAAAATATTCAAGTCGAATGTGAAATTTCGGTAGAGATAGATGAGGGAGAACACTCATTCTATATGCCAATTAAAGATTATTTACGCTATCCCAGTCCAACCGGCCCACGCCCGTTCAAATCACCAGTACAACCCCCTTCATCAGGTGGCAAAATTGGGAGCGGTGCAATTTTGGAGGCAGGTAAAACATCAAAGTTCAATGCAGAGCTCCAGTATGCCATTGACGAATTCGACGACGAATCTAAAGAAATATTTCTATTGGGTACTTCCACAACTGAAGAAATATTGAATGAGATTGACCCATCTGAGACATTGCTTGTGAAAATATTACTATTCCATGATGATATACTTGGAAACACAGAGGTTGAGACCGTGTTCTCAGGTAAATTAGAACGTCAAGGTGAAAGTAACCTCACTGAATTACTTTCAAAATAGACATCCATTCGCGCAAATTGTTACTTTGTCTTTCCAGCGTTACTCAAGATTGAGTTTCACGTCGTTGTTCAAAGTTTGTTGAACTCGGTCTGGTGTAGGAACCAGCTGTCCACCTTAACATGGACGCGTTTTAAATCAATTTGCATTGCTCAGAACTAACCGTTCAATAAATCTGCGGACACAACATTACTCGTCTACAAAAAAGTTACACCAGCCCAATGAATGAGTTCTATATGGGAATTCTAAATGGAACCAAGAAATTCGGGTCGGGTAATCCGACCACCACACAAGTACCTGCGGTTAGGTGTCCAGATTGCGGGGAGACTGTCTTTACTGAGTCGTTCGGCGAGGTGACTTGTGAGACCTGCGAAAACAGCTTCCATGTTAGTGGTCATTTCGGAGAGACGTGTACAGCTGTGGTGTGCGATGCGTGCGGAACCGACATCTCCTTCATCCAAGAGAATCGCATTCGAATTGTTGACTGGGAAACGTATTATTGTAGTAAGTGCCACCAAATTCTTGCAGTTCAGACTGAGGACGGGCCGCAATCGATTAAGAACATGCTTTCCACCGACTGGGTGTTAAATGATCGGTCAGTGGAGTCCATAGCAATCACATTTGGTGATAATTATTGGATGAAGCAAACAGAGACGAACCGCGAGCAGTTTGCAACCGATTTGCTCAATCTTGAGGCTCGGGCGAAAGATTCCAGTTTCAACGCGTATAGTCCGGACAGTACGAACGCCTATCTCTGCTTTACCGAAGACTATTGTGTTGGTTATATAACTTGGAATTTAAAGAAGGACCATCCTGAACTCGGACAATTATATATTCTCCCAGAGTTCCGGCGACGAGGTATCGGCTCCGGATTCGTTGAAGCATGGCGAAATGATGTTACTGGAGGTGACTCACATTTCCTCGTCAATAATCCAAATGCGGATATGTTTCGTCTTCTCCACAGTCTGGGTATGGTTGATGTGACTGACGAAGGTCCTGAGTTTCACGGGTTTGATTGGAGTGGCAATTGGCTAGACTTTCCCGATGAATGGAACTCTGTCTAAGGTTCATTGATATCGAGGCTCATTTCACCTTAGATTCCCAGCTTGAATCGACACTTCAGTTTTAGCGAACCTTGGCGTCTAACGGGTTCTCCGGCTTGTCAACGCGCTCGAGAATTAACTCGCGATGCTCTTCACTGAAACCATACAGCTCAAACACTGCCTCGTTCAACTCCTCCTCCAACTTCCCACCAGTCTTGACATCCGCTTCAGTGCGCTCTGCGGCCGCCTCGAGCGCGTCCACAACGGCGAACAGCTCTTCCTCAGAGGACGGAACATCAAGTTCTTTGAGGTCACTTCCCGCTTTCACCTCTAGCAACTGTATCAACGTCGCAAACGCTTCAGCGACGTTTTCGTTGACGAACTCGATTGTATCCTGCACGTTCAACCGAATGGTCGTTCCGTCGATATTCGGGGAGACATCTGCGTCTCCACCACTTAAATTCATAGACTCGATGTACCCTGCAAACGACATTGATGACCTGTCGACGTCCTCAAGCTCGAACACCAGCTCTGGAGTTGCAACAATCTCTTTGGCCTCCTGATAGCCCTTCGAGAGCTCTTTCAAATCAGTCGCAGCATCCACTACCGTCTGAACTACACTATCATCAGCCTCAGCCGGGTCAGGAATCGGAATTTTGAACAGATAGCTGGTGATGTACCGCAAATAGTCGTTCCCATACTGCGGGGCTGTTCGGCGCATATAGAACTGCACCGGGTCACTATTCAGTACTCCGACTAAGTAGTCAGATGCCAGTTCCTCGCTGAACATTACATAGGTACTGTTCAGAGAGTAGAAATCGCCGTCTTCGTCGTTGAAGAAGTTGTTATAGTAGCAAATGTCCGGCGTGACGACCTTGTTCTTGTCGAAAACGCCAGGGCGGTATTCAGCCAGCTCATACCACTTGCGCCGGTTGTCGGTAACACAGTAGCGTTCTTCGAGTCCGTCTCTGTTATCTTCCAGGTATTCTCTTGCTCCATCGAGTTCGTCCAGATTTGTGTCCGGGGTAGTGTACAGAATGTACTTGTTCATCGCGTTGGTGTGCCAACGAACAACGTCACGGCCACCAAGCGTGGGATGGACGACCTCATCTTCGATGCCATATTCCTCGATGGTCGCTTCGTCGATGACGAAAATGTCGTTCGATCCGGTCTGTACACCGTTATTCGCGACAGACCCGTCGTATTCTCCGAACTCACGAGCGGCGTCTTCCATTGCCTCCATCACTTCGTGCTCATCCTGAGGAATGAATTGCCACTCATCAGCAGCCAACAACATTGAGGCCTTCATTGGGTACACCTGTAAGGGTGGTTGAGATACTTTCGCATCAGGAGCCAGCTCGGTAATGCGCTTCATCAACTCCTCATTAGTGGGTGGTGTGCCCCCGGGTGTCTTTGGCATGCTTGCGCGAATCAGCTCGGCAATCTTCCCACCTTCTTTCTCACGTTCACGTGCATCAGAACTACTCCTATCTCCGTTCGCCCCGTTCAACGCGGTTTGAGTGATCTCCGGGAGTTCCTCGGTTACTCCGGCGTATGTGAAGGAGTAGTCTTCCTTGAGTTCGAAATCATCCGACGACCGGAATGGGGAGTTCTTGTTGATTCTATCCCCAATAAAGATCATCGGATACGACTGCACACCCTCGAATACGCTCACATCACCGAAGTTGATGATTTCGTTGATGTGGTAATTCTGAAGGAGATAGTCCTGGATTTTCGCTCCGTAGCGGTTCTCGGTGAACTTGTTGCTGATAATGAAACCAAGGGTGCCGTCTTCGGCCAGCCACTGCGCAGCCCGCTCCATGAACAGGATGTAGATGTCGTAATTGTAGTGCGCAGTGTCGTACTCGTCGTATTCATCTCTCGCGGGGCCTTTCGGGATGTTTTGGATGCGAACGTACGGCGGGTTTCCAACAACAAACCCGTAGTCTTCACGCATTTTCACGCTCGCCGCCTGCTTGCGCTCTTCACGGTATTGGCGTTGCAGTTCACTGCTGTACATCGCTGTCAGGCTTTCTTGTGTTTCGGCGCGCAGGCTGTCTGTCCGGTAGATGTGGAATCGGTCGAGCGTGTAGTCTGGGTTGTCGTCCTTGACCTCTTTATAAAGGTCAATCACTTGGAACAGAAGATTCAGCTCTGCGATATGGCAAGCGAACGGGTTCAAGTCGAGCCCGTGAATGCGTTCTTGGACGATTTCAATCGCATCTCGCGGTGGAACACCTTTTTTGTCTAGCCGTTCAAGCAAGCGCTTCGCTGCTCTGACGAGGAACGTTCCTGAACCACATGCCGGATCGATGAGGTCGTATTGTTCCTTCTCAAGTTGCTTGTCCGTGGTATATCCGACGCTGTCGAGTATCAGGTCAACAACGGCGACAGGGGTGTAGAATTCTCCGAGTGCCTTCCGTTCTTCTGGCGGCAAGTGTTCTTGATACAGGTGTCCCAGAACATCCCGATCGACATTTTCGAAGTCGTAGTGGTTTAGGTGCCAAAGTGTGCGCTGAAGGACATTGTCGAGTTCTGAATCGGACTGAATGCCCCAGTCGAACAACCGACGGGAGTACAGATAGTCGTAGACCTCGCTAAGTTCTTCAGACGCAGTTTCGAACAGATCGATGTAGTCACGATCGACGTATCTGGTGTAGTCGTCCCAGAACTCGAAATACCGGTGTACTCCGCCGTTTGACACCATCTGGTTGACGAGATCCTTGTCCTCAGCAATACGGATAAGGAGAATTTTGTTCAACTGGACGTAAACACTCTCCCGACAGAACACCTCCTTGTTTTCGTCCTCCTCGTTGTCCTGGCGATTCGATAGTCTGACCCAAGTTTCGTAGTCAGAATGGAACTGATTGTAGATCTCGTAGTCGTCCTTCAGCTCGGCCAGTTTATCCTCTAACTCCGCGATTTCCGTGTCATCGTGCCCGCTCTCCTCGAGGCGCTCTATCTGTTCCTCAAGTTCTGAGCGTTCGCGTTCGAACTCCTCGTAGCGACTCTCGAACTTATCGAAGGCCGATAGAGTGTACGGGAAAAGGTAGTCTTCGAGACACAGCCGAAGCGTATCGATTAGATTGTCGAACCCGTCGTCGTTGTCAACATCCTGGCGACTGCCGAGGGTGAAATCACTGTACCGATCTGCATGCGTGACTTCCTCTTTCCGCAACCGGAACAACCGTTTAACTCTCTGCTTTTCGTCGAGCGACAGTTCATCGCTGATCGCACCGCCACTGACTCGGTTACAAATCCCTTCAAACGGTATTTTTGTGACGAGTTTCGCGCTCACGTCGTGGCACGTGATTGCGTCTGGGTTCGACCCGTCGCACCGTTCGTAGACGTGCATCGAGTCGACATTGGTACTGATCAGGTACCGCGCGTACGGGGTCTCGGAAGCATACCGGAATACCTGGTCAATGCCTTTGTCAACATTAACACCCCTTCGTTTACCCTCCACGATTACGACAGGGTTCCGGTCTTCGTCGAAGAACCGGACGTCGTTCCAGTCGTCTTCCTGCTGGTAGTCGGATTTCTCCCACCCGAGCGCCTCGATAAAGAGGTGATCGACGACGCGCGGCATCAAGTCGTGTTCTGCACGTTCACCTTCTTCGATTTCGCTGTAGAGGTCGCTGTACTCACTGATGACAGTTTCAACGAAATCATCTCGAGATCCAACCGTCGGTGAGGGAGATTCAGACATATTGATTGAATTGGTTATTTTCTGCTCATTGTGATGTTATCATACTTTCCCTATGAGCGTCGGATCAGGTCTCTGTCTCCGAGTCCAGAACAGTCACCGGCCCAATATCACCCTCGAACAGCCCTATAGATTCGGTGACCGCATCCCAAAATTGCTCATCCTTCTCACTTGATCTACCCAGTAGACATCATCCAGCCACATTTCATACGGTTTCTCTGCGCGACGATAGTCGTTCACTCGGCAATAAATTCGTTCCTCGCTCGGCGTTTTGATCCGAACGACAGTTGCATCGTCCATCGCACGCTCACAAGGCTGACAGCAATGCCGCTGGTACTCACTCCGAGACAAAAACACGTGCTGTACTTTGCTTCGGATCTCGTAAAGGTGACGTCCTCGCAGACATGGTTCGTCGCCATGACCAGATAGAGCTGCTCGACGAGTATGCGCCCGAACTCACTGAGATTGTGGAGAAGACGGCTTCGAAGACCTCGACGAAGAAGACGACGACTTCCAACAGCGACGGAAATTGGATTGGCGCGGTATTCCTCGCGTTTCTCGCAGAGGTTGGTGGCTTCTATTCTTGCTTGACCCGACTGCCGTCCCTGCGGTTACCGAGGGGATGGCAGGGGGCATTCTGTTCTTCGCGATGATTGCAATGCCTATTGCGGTCTTTCTCGACTCACTTGACCAGCACAAGAGTGGGGCGAGTTACAAGCCGAACCGTGTTATCTGGCCGATATTCGCAATGATGGTTCCAGTGATTGCGCCGTGTTCTATTTGTCCGTCGGTTTCAGTGAGGTCAGTAGTAATTTTTCAGAATAATTTGGAAGGAGATAGGTCTGTGGTTAGGGGTTGAAATTATCTGAACTGGGAGGCACTCGTGAAGTTTCGCTAATAAAATACTTGTGTGTTTACTTAGATTCAGGTTTGTAATTGGATTGCTTCTTCCATTTTTTCTTCAAAAACATCGGGGTGATTTTTAATAAATAATTGTATCCCATCCCTCCATTTTTTCAGGTGAGAGACATTCTTGTTTGTCTTTCTTTTTGATAGTAAATTATCATATGTGTCATAGCACTCATTTAATTCTTCAAGGAGAGGTTCTAACTCATTTGAGAGAATTAGCTCCTTATGCCCCTTCTTCGTTTTAATAAAATGATTTTTCAAAAAATCATGATCTTCGCCTAATCGATAAAGGTCATCCCAGCTAGTGAGTTGGCTAAAGGTTGGTGTGTCTGCACCTCCCTCTTTTGCGATGTCAATCGCATCAGGAATGCTCAGGAAATCCTTTACTGGATCGAAATAGAATCGTTGGAGATTCCCTCCTCCTCCCGAATAATTCTCAGTCTTTTCAGCACTGGATTCACGGAAATATGTCCCGTAGGAAGTTCCCCTTAGTCCAAAAAAGAACAATAAGTTTGAAAAATAATTGCCGAACAGGAAATGAGGTCGCACTCCACCAGTCGAAACTTTTGCTACTAAATCTATCGCATTGAAATAATCAGTAACGTTTGCTTCGGTTTTATCGAAATCGTCGATCCACAGGAATACCTCTGCTAATTCAAATTCTTTTACCAATTCAGAAATTGCATTTCTAGCATTTGCATCTCTAAGAAATTCCATTGTGATGTGTATACATGGTTTGACCGGTAAGTCACAATAATCAATAGAATGGGAGATGATCTCCTTGTTTATCGCCAGCTCTTCATAATTATGAACCTTTGTATACCATGGGATAATGGCACGAGGATACAAATTTGAGGTGTCGATAATTTCATACTTCCCGACGTTCTCCTCTACCGAATTCGCTACGAAAGACTGTTGGAAATCACAGACCGATTCAATTGCTCCAATTCGATCTGTTCGGTCTAATTCTTGGTAAATAATATTCTTCTCGTCGCCTTGCAACAGAGTAAACGGGTAACCTAATTCAGCAACCAGTTTTGAATGCCACGCTTTCAGAGAATCATCTGCATTTCGAAAATTTCGGCCCCTTCTAAACTGTGATGCTGTTGGGTCAATGTAGTATTCTACCCCATCATCCTCAATTAAATTCTTTAATAACGCAGTGACCGCTTTTTTGCCTCCAGAAAGTAAGTGAGAGGGTAGAATTAATGAGTCATAGTCATCAGTTCTGTTTTCGACTTGTGTCCTATCTGCAAAGGTCACATACTGGAGTGAATTTTCAAATTTCATTGTGGGATTCTACTATATTTTTTACTTTTTTTCGAGCGTATGAGTTAGGCGTATTTTTCATAGGCGTAGAAACAACCTCGACATCCTCATCTATAGCAAGTAGACCTATTGAAGTCTCGTCTACCCGTTCTATTAAACCTTCGGTTAGATTTGATTTCCAAACTGACAAATATGAGTGGTCGACGTAGGCGGTATTCCGTTCTGCCTGAGCTAATCCTCGTCCAAAATCCTTGGTTTTCAACTCAATCGAGATTACGTTTGTCCCATCGTAGCCAATAATGTCGATAGGTATTGAGTATACGAGCTGCTCCGTTGCAAATTTAATTTTGTTCTCATTCAAAAATTCAACTATAATTCCCAATTGGTATTTTTCAGATATGTATGTCATATTTCTCGTACTCGTTCATGTTCATCAGCATACTTGCCCAATCGTTCCTGCTTTCTAAGAAGTTTCATAACTAAGTAGATTAGAATTATAAAAAATATCGTTCCAGTATAACAAAGAATGATAAGAAAGATGATTTTCTCATCGGAAATCGGGCTACCTGAATACAGATATCCTATGATAGCTGTATCTATACATAGACTGAATATTACACCACCTATCCTCCTACGATACTTTACAATACTTTTATAATCGCTTTCAAGTTGGTTGAGTAGACTAGCTTGATCCCCTATTCTTTCTGTTGCCTCTCGAATATACATCGTATACGGGATCTCTTTTCCGATATCTTCATCCCTCGTCGAGTTCCCCTCATTCTCAGTCTGGCTTAGTAACTTGCTCAATTCCACTTCTTTCTCTAACTCGCAAACAAGATTACCAATTTCGGGTATACAATTATTCTTCCAGACAAACGTCCTTCCCTCTCTCAGATTTGATTTGTGGTGCTCCATCCCCCTTCGTGGAAAAATAATCAATCCAATACCAAGTATAGATATTGGAACCAAAATTGTCGCGAGAAGCTGGATCATTCGTTAGCCGAGTACTTGTTCTTTAATCTCAGAGCGGGAGGTCATTTCCGGATATGTAGTATAGACATATTCTAGAAGGTGCATTAGAGACATTTCATTGTACTTGGACAACATCTCATTTAATTCTTCTACTTCATTTTCTTCAAGAACATTTACTAATTCACGTGCGATTTTCTTTCCTTTATCTGTCATCCGAAATTGTTTGTTCGAAAGTCCCTCAGATCCTTCTTCGGAATTAGTATATTTGCTAATTTCGTAGGAGTCGCTTGCAGTATGCTCTAATGGCTCCTGCTCAATTGCTCCAATATTTTGGAGAAACTCCACCTCTTCATATACCTTTGGAGAGAATGGACCCATCTTATAGGCATCAAAGTCGAAAGAGATGTCTTGTTTGTATTTCTCTCCAAAAGCAGATTCTTTTTCCATTAAGAATAGTAATTTTTGAACTTTCGTAATACCGGCTATTTCACCTGAAAGATAGAATAGAATGAAAGCAGCATCAGTTGGCCTATCAATGTTATCAATTTTAGCCATCTCTATTCCCTCACTAAACTAAGAGAGGAACTACGAACGTGGTAAGTTTTACTGTAGGAGTAGATAGTATCCATATTTAATAATTCCACTACTGTCATTTGGTTTTCCCATATTTCCATTCAAATTGCTCATCACCAAGCATCCGAATTCCATCCGCTGAAGAATGAACACCACTCAGAACAAGTTCAGCCTCTTCTCGAATACGACTTTCTTCGACAGCGTCCAACGGAACGGCAATCACAGATTGCGTTTCAGACAGCAAGTAGATTGCTCGGAGACCACCAGTGGCCAGTCCAAGGAACTCAATACTCCCAATCTCTCGAGCTGGCCGAATTAACGCTTTAGCAACTCGATTCGGTGAGACGACCCCGGTGTACTCTGCAGTGTTGGCAAGGGCGTTCACGAGGCCATCCTGATCACGACGGTCGGCCTGGTGGAGTGAAGAACTCATAGCAGAATATCTCAGTGTAATACAAAAGAGATCAGCCACGCGGGCAGTGTGAAAGTGAAAGTAGAGCAGGCAGAGAGAATATCGGGTCTCTTAGTGCGATTCGTATTCCCCAGATGCGTATCGAAGCTTTACCTCATCCCGTTTCAACTGCGTGTGCGTCTTCCGATCATGGAGTTCGTAGAATACGCCATCAATATCGAACGTTCGCGCACACGTGGAACACCAGAAGTGATGGTTTGTCGGCTCCCAACTGGCATGTCCGCGAGGACACAGGTAGCGCCAGCGGTCGAGATTATCCTCGAGGTTGACGGTCTGTTTTGTCATCACTCGATTGCTGAGGGAGGAGGCCCTCTTAGTCCGCATCCAAGCATGGGGAGTGGAAGTGAAACTGTAGTTCGCGTGAATCTCTGAATTACGCAGTTGGGTCGAAGTTGAAGAGTAGTCGCTCAACCGCGTCCTTGGCCTCACCACTCTTTCCGTTGTTGATGAATCGCTTTTCGCCATCGCGAGTCACCGAGAATAGTCCATCAATGTCGTCTGGGAGCTTTTCGTATGAGCAGATCGCGTCCCCCTCAAGGTCACAAAGAGATTCGACCAACCTATCGTGGTTGATTACCCCAGCAGGATAGTAATCTTCTTTCCCAACGTAGGGCGGGTCGAGATAGAACACTGTCTCCGCACTATCGTACTTCTCAAGCACGTCACGCCAATCTAAATTTTCGATTATCACTGCATCAAATCGGCCAGCGAACGCCTGGAGCTTGTCAATCTTGTTCGAGTAAGATTGTGCCCGACTATTCACTTTGCTCGTGGCAAACCCGCTATTGGAGGAGTAGCTTGCACCCCACTGTGAGTATCTGAGATAGAAGAACCGACCTGCCCGCTCAACATCATCGATTGGCCGATAGCCCCGATAGTAGTATTGCGCCCATTCAGAATGCAGTTGCCGCGAATAGGGAACCTGATGCAGCCACTCTACGAGCTCGTCTGGCTGCTCGCGAAGGACTGTGAAGAATTGAACGAGATCTTCGTCGACGTCGTTATAGACCTCAACGCCGGAACAATCGGGGTCTTTGTTGGCCAGGACGCCCGCAGCGCCGCCAAACACTTCGACGAACGTGCGGTGCTCAGGGACGTAGTCGAGTATCCACGATGCGAAGCGCGATTTACCACCCGGGTACGGGAAGACTGCCTGTGGCATGGACTGCTGGTTTCTGGGGGACTAGAAAAGTGGCGGTCTATAGGGGAGAGTGAAACTGAAAGTATCTCAATTTCAGAAACCCCTCCAATATTAGTGCCATAAATGATGTGTCGCTCCACACCCAGCACATTGGATGATTGAACGGACACCCGTGGTCATGTATTGTTTTTCATAGCTATCTTTCCACGTGGCTGACCCACAATTGTCACAAGTAAGTTCATATTCGGCCATTGAATAGTATATTGAAATAGTATTATATATTTGTCATGGTGGGGAGATGAGTGTTTCCGAGAATGAACTATTCTCGCACCCTCAAAACCAAAATCCGAACTGACTCGTCCTAAGTCACACCCAATTCACTACCACCGAAGCAGTTTTGTTTCCGGGAATAGCCGACAAGCCAGAGAAACCGGAAACCCATGCAAATCAGACCATACCCAACCAAAGACGGCCGTCGAGTCTGGCTCTCACGCGACGACCAACACCAACTCCTCAATGTCTATCGAGACGAACGCCCCCGAAGACACCTTGCGCTCCAACTTGGGCTTCATGGACTTCGCAGCGACGAAGTCCGAACTGTTGCCCGTGAACACTTCCGGTCCCTTGAAGGTGAAGACGCCGACCAGTGGAAGCTCATCATCCCCGATGGGAAAACAGGAATGAGAGAATGCCCCGTTTCAGTCGACGTTCGTCGAACCGCTACGCTCCTCTCGAATGCAGCTGGTCTTCGAAAAGATGAACCGCTCCTCGGTGTCACCACCAAGACTCTCAGGAACTGGATTCAAGAAGCTCGAGAGTCTGTCGCTGAGCAAACAACTAATCCACGAGAACAGGGCCTCTGGCACGACGTTGGAATGCACGATCTCCGGAGAACCTGGGCCACGGATACCTACTACAGTTTAGCGTTCTCTGGCGTGCCCATCGCAGAGCAACTCACTATGGGTTGGGGCGGATGGGCGATGACTGCTAGTGGTCGAGAGACATTCAGAGAGAACTACCTGGGGCCTGAACCCGACCACATCGCCCGAGACGCAATGACATACTTGTCGTATCTGAAATAGGGGTGTGAGAATGGAATCTGGAAAAATCAATTCCCCGGAAATCAAATAATTTGGGAGTCCCTCATGATTTCAATATGAAGTAAGCTCCTACTAGGACTACAGCTGTCTGAACTGGTGCATCCAGAATCAAATGACCAATGGGGTCGTTAGCTGTTCGTTTATCTCTGTGAACCTTGTAATGATCCTCGTACACCTTAACATGAATTTCGCTGTTGTCAGGAAGTGGGAGTCGATAGTCTGCACGTTGGCCAACAGGCCATCCTAAACCAAGATTGAAACCCGCTGATTCAGGGTGATCGATGTTCTCACTAACTAAGAATTCTTTCTGAAAGCCCTCTTGCCAGATTTGATAACCTACAATATTCCAATCCGTTAGCTGAGTGTTGCAAGATGGACAGTAACCATTGTACTTTGTATCAACAGTTTGGATGCAAGCAAAACAAATTGCTTTGGTTGGCCAGCCTTGCTCACAATCACACGCAGGGCATCGATTTTCTAAAAATGGAATGTCCAATGAACAATTAGTGCAATAATGATTATGATTTTGAATCATTACGACTGGTTCCGCTATTCTAGATATATAAGGTTTTGGGGTGTGGGGGCCTTCATTCAGCCTAAATAAGTTTGTTATGTGACGACAACTAATTAATATTGTAATAGTTTAATTGAAATAATTAGAATTACTGAATTGAAGATATCCATCCCTTCTTAATTCTCATCCAATTATACAGTCGTCTTGCCCCAACAATCTCAGTCGCCACTCGCCATCGCCTTCGTGTCGAACATGTACCGACTGTCCCTCCACAATCTCTCCATCCTCATCGACGAGTCCTTCGAGCCGAAGATCGTCTTTTGACAAACTCACGTAACCAGACCCATCGATTGCTCTGAGTTTTCGAATCGCCATTGACAGCAGTCCGTCGATACACCCCTACATAAGCCTTGGTGGAGTAGTAGGGTAACCCGCCTACAGAGTGGCTATTTTCCTGACAGTTATCCCGAGAGGTAGCGACGCGGTCGGTATCGGGCGCGCGCGAAACAGGCGTCCGGTATCGACTATGACTCAGCAAACTCACGGCCCCGAGAGGCCGCACAGCAGTGACGTACTACTATGGTGGGATTGTCGAGGGAGGGTTCAGACGCGGCACCAGGCACCACCACCAGATCAAGGAGCGCTCTCGCCTGAAACGAGAGTTCATTCATGAAATTCAAATTCAATTCACAAACAGCGCTCGCAGTGCTGCTTGCCGCGATCCTGCTCGCCGTCCCCGTAGCCGGCGCAGTCGTCGGCGGCGTCAACTGGAGCGCAGACGCAGCACCCGCACCCGAACACCACTACGACGTCACCAAATCCGTCCACAAAATGGACTGGGGCGTCACAGACGAAGACGCACGAAAATACGAAAACGACGAAGGCGACGTCGTCAAGATGGAAGCGCAGGTCAACCAATCAAGCGACCTGCTCAACCCCTACAGCTTCACCGCCACACACGTCAACGACTCCGACTGGGGCGCATTCCCCCACGAAGAAGAGAACGTGAGCGCGCTCGACGCAGGCGAATGGAGCGTCGACAACGCCGGCGCAACCAGCGGCAGCGGCAACGCCGCCGCCAACGTCGAAGTCGCCCCCGACGTTGACGCCATTCGGTTCCAGACCGACGGTGCAATGGCCGGCGGCGACACCGTCGTCTACACGTTCTCGAACTTCTCGGTCACGAGTGACGAGAACAAGCGCTTCATGCAGGTTGGCATGGACATCGACACGCTCGACTCGGGCACTATCGTTGAGGTAGCCGTCATCGACGAAGACGGCGACGAAAAAGTCGGTGAAGTCAACACCTCCCGGTCGAGTGGCGAGGACTTCATCGCCAACGCAACGGGCGACGGCTACGTCTTCCAGCGCCAACTCGGCGAGATGACGACCGTGGCGAACGGCGACGGTACCTTCGACAACATCGAGAGTGTCGAAGTTCGGGTCATCGACGGCGACGCAGACATCTCGGTCTCGCTGCTCAACCTCGAAAAACTCAGCAAGTACCAGCTGGGCATCGAGAAGTACGAGAACGCAGACGAAGACATCAAAACCCGCGAAATCTACGAGGTCAAAACCGCAGGAGCGATTTCGGTTCACTCGCTGTCGACGCTCGGCTCGTGGGCGGACGACGCAGAAATCCGCGACCTCACCTTCTCTGCCATCGGCACCGCCGACCTCACCGGAGATGAGGACATTATGGCCGAGTTCGAACAGACCGACAAGTACCCTGGCTACCACGGCACCGCAACGATCTACGTGCGGATGGGGCCAGAAGACTCCTACGACCTGAGCTACGCGAACGCAGAGTTCGTCGAAGAACAACAGGTCACCGAAGACCGCATCATCTCGGTGGAACTCGCCGAAGGCGTGAGCGAGGACACTGAACTCGAAAACATCTCTGACTCCGAGTGGTCGGACAAGACCTCGCTCTACACGGGCGAAGGAACGAACGTCACGCTCGACTCGACGATTCAGCCCGGCTCGCTCCACGTCGTGAAGTACGAGCTGAAACTCGACGAAGAGCAGTTCATGGCGCTGCAGCAGAGTCAGTCTGCGGGTGGCTTCCAAGAGGATGGTGGCCTGCTGGCGGGCTTCATGAACTGGATCATGGCCGGATTCGCAACGATTGCGGGCTCGCTGGCCGTGCTCACGAAGTTCGGCAAATCAGACGACACGGGGGCATAGGCCGATGGCATCTGACGACCCGCGGCTGAACAAAGCCCTGTCCTACTTCACCACAGCGGACGACCGCTGGGAGACGTTTGGCGAGGCGTTCGTCGGGATTCTCGGCGGCCTCATGCTCGCGGTTGGCGCGGGCTTTGCGGCTGGCATCGACGCAGTCACGGGCTTTTTCACGGGCCTCATCGACGCCTTCGGGCTCGGCGGGGTGACGTGGATTAACGCCATCACCACCGCACCAGCTGGCTTCATCGGGCAAGCATTCGACAGCGCGGCACGGTCGATAGACACGGGGGCGTTCGCGGAACTCGGCCCGTTCCTGCCGTGGATTGCCACGCTTGTCTCGATCGGCGTCGTCTCCATCGTCGCCTGGTACCTGGATCGCCGCGATTCAGACGTCCCAGGATTGGGAATCGACCTGCCGTTCATCGGCAACGATTCGGACGGCGAGGAGGACTAACCCATGGCTGGCTGGCGAACCGCGCCCGACGCTGCGATTTTGGGGGTAACTCATGGTCAATAGCCAAGACGCAGCTCAGGGAGGGATTGACAAGACCACGCTTGCAGAGCGGTTCGTCGAGGACGAAACAAAACTCAGGTGGGCGAAGATTGCGACGGCCGTTGCGAGCAGCATTCTCGCGGTCATCGTCGGCGGCTACATCCGCATTGTTGAGTCGCTTGTTGGCGTCCAAGTGTGGGCTGTCTCCGGCTTCGGAGAGTTCCTCGCGACGCTCGTGCGTGAGTCACTCGGTGGCTCTGCCGCGCTCGTCATTGAGTCGTGGCAAGTCGGCTTCGTCGAGGCGACACAGACCGGTCCGTTTGCGCCGCTCGTACTCACAGCTGAAGCCATCGTCATCCTCTCCGTGATTGCATTGCTGTGGGAGCGGAGGCCGTACGCATGAGCACGAGCCCGGACGGCTCGTTCGACGGCGGGGACGGCGACGACGCGAATTTTCAGGGCGCAGGCACCAGCGACGGCGACGACTCACCGGCGACTGTCACCGAGAGTGCGGTCGATTGGGACAGCCTCGCGGGCGTTCCTGGCGAACTCAAGAAGTTCGCGAAGAACCCCAAGACGTTCATTCTCGGGACGGTCATCGTCTGGCTCGTTAAAACGCTCATCATCACGCCCACGCAGTACACGATCGCGTTCATCGACCTCGCGTTTCAGAAGGTCGAGGACATGATCGGGATGTCACTCGACTCGGTGGGCCTTGGTCTTGCGCCCGTCGCGACAGCGGTCACCTCAATTCCGTCGATGATTCTCGGCTCAATGCGCGGCGGTCTCGTGAACCTCGGCCTTGGGGCTCCCCTTGCAGGGACGCTCGCCGCAGTCGTGGTCGCGTTCGTCTTCGGCGCGCTCGTGGTCGTTGTCTTGCGTGTGGTGGCAGACGTCGTGCCCGGTCTCGGAGGGTTGATTCGATGACAAGGAATCGCCTGCTCGCAACCGTGGGCGGGACGCTGCTGTCCATCGGTGGGGGCGCGTGGTTCCTCCTGACTGGTCTGCTCGATCCGTCGTTTCTGGCACACCCGAGCCTGTACTATCCAGCCGTTAGCTTGTTCAGCAAATACATCGGGCCGAAACTGCTGCCGGGGGTGCCGTGGGACGGCATCTTTCTGATGGCAGCGGTGGTGATGTTCGGCTCAATGCTCGTCGGATTAGACAAAAAACGAAAGAAGCGAAACAACTCATGACACAGAATAATCGACAGACAACGGAACAGAACGCCCGCGAGGTGGGCGTATGAACGTACTTGCGTGGCTTGCTCAGCATTGGCTCTGGGCGGTCGCTGGACTCGTCGTATTCGTCTTTGGCGTCTGGACAGTCCAAGAGTATCAACGCGGAAACACCGGCTACGACGCCGGTATCATCGTCGGCGGCAAAGCCCGGAAATGGACGGGTGGGATTACTGGCTTCTTCGCCGCAGCGAGCGTCGGCCTGCTCGGCGCACTCTGGGAAGCGTCGATGAACCTCTCTGAGTTCGGAAACCTGCTTGGGGAGATCATCGCGTCAGCACCCCAGATGATCGGGGGAATTGTCCTTGGCGGACTCGGCGCGCTCGGTCTTGAAGGGACGGTGGCGCTTTCGGGCGGGCAACTGCTCGGGCTGACGCTCATCATCATGGGTGGCGCGACCATCGTCGCAAATCGCACGAAGAGGGCTCGCAAGCGTGAGGAAGCACGCCAATCGCGTGGGCGGAGGTCGCGATAGTCGTGCGGCGAACTGTCGTTGCGCTTTGCCTCGCGCTCGTGGTCGCTGGTTTATTCGTGCCTGCCGCGGTCGCACAGAGCGACGAGCAGGCGACGACGACAGAGATCAGTCTGCAACAGCTGCAAGCCGGTGGTGAGAAACCCGCCAACGCACCCGACTCAGTCCGTGCGAGTGGGACATATGGCGAGTACGCCGTTCAAACCTTGCCGACTGGCATTTGGGTCCCTGAAGGCGAGGACTCGGGGTTGTGGTCGTTCATGGCCCCTGGTGAGACCGTGAAACGCAACCACCTGCAGTTGCACTCAAAGCGCGGCTACGGCCTCGACGCGAAGAACCTCACCGTTCGCCTTGCCTACTACAAGGTCGATGAGCGGGCGGTGCAAACCGAGAACGGAACGGTCACCCGACAGGTGGCGACGAACGTTTCGACGCAGTCGGTGTCGGCCACCGTGCCCGGCGGCTACTCGCCCCCGATTCGTATCGACCTCAAACCGCACTATGACGGCCCCGTCAACGTCGTGATGTGCGTTCAAGAAGAGAGCGAGTCGAACTGTCTGACGAATCCGACGAAGACGCGATGGCACTTCGTTCACCACTCGTCGAAAGCGGCACAGGGCGTGCAGACGACGTCCGCTGGCGGGCGACTTGCGTGGGCGTTCGCGTTCATCGTACTGCCGTTCAGTGGCTTCACGGCCTCGACGCTGTTCGTTGGTCGGAAGGTCGTGCGGAAAGCGCGTGCGAGCCCGGACATTTCGCTGCTCGTCTGGGTACTCGCGCTCATCGGGATCGTGATTGCGATGTTGCTGTTCTGGGACCAAATCAGCAACACCCTGATTACGGCGCCGTGGGTGCTCGCGATTCTCGGCGGCATCCTGCTCGGGATTCTCGCCGTCGAATGGTTCGGTGACGAGACCTACCTCGCGCTGTTCCTCCGGCTTCGACAGTCGGATGCGACCGACCCGTCCGTACTCGGCGGCGCGACCTCGGACGAGGACGTCGTCGATGTCTCTCCCGCGACCGACGGCGGCTCGACGAAGGTGAATCTGGAACAAGCGCCCGGACGACTCGTTGCAGATGCGTTCGTCCAACGCATGGTGCGCGGGAGCGACGGCACGCGGTCTGCGATTCGAAGCGGGTTCTGGAAGTTCATCGCGCGGTTCCGGGGCGCTCGCGCCGACCTCGAAGCGCAGGGCAACCTGCACACGCGCATCGACGTCGAGGGCGGCCCATACAGCGAACTCTACTTACTCGACCCAGAGACGGACTCACCGGCTGCATACCAGCCTGAGAGCCACTCTATCGAGTTCCCCGAACTCCGCTACAAAGACGACGACGGGACGATGCGGACGAACTGGCGGGCCATTCTCGGCGGCATCGCCGGGCTCAGCGCCTCGTATCTGCTCGGGTCGTTGTTGCTTGATTCGGGCGTGATTGGCCTGCTCGTCGGCGGCGGTATCCTGTTCGTGTGGAAGGTCGCAGCGCCCGTGCCCGGATTCTTCCGGGTGAAGCTCGCGCCCGTGCATTACGGAAACGCGCTGGCGACGATCATCAACCACGCCGACAAGCTTGGTGACGTGAAGTCGTGGGACTCGCTGTTCGAGATGCACCACCGCGAGAAGGCCGCGAACAAGGCCGACAACAAGGCGCTCGCCGGGAAGGCCTCGGCCTCGCAGATGGATGAGATTGCAGAGCGCTACGTCGGAAACCAAGAGCCAGAGGAGGACGACGATGAGTGAGGCCGCGCTTTCGGCGCACAGTCGCGTCGCTGACGCACTCGGTGACGCGCCCCCCGTCAGTGACCGGCCAGCGCTCGCAAAGCTGTCTGCCGACCAAATCAACGTCTTCTCTGCGTTGCTCGATGGCTTCGACGACCGCTGTGCTATCCTCACGTGGATGCAGGCGGTCTCGATTCAGACGCTTGGGCAACTCGACGACGACTGGTTCCCACGCTTGGCGTGCGACGCCGACGTCGTCTCTGCCCTGCTCGGTGCGCCCTGGGGCCCCATCGAGGCGGTCTCGCCCGGACGGATTCGAGAGATTCGCCTCGGTATCGCGGCCAAAGACCTGCTGCCGGCGACGCAGGCGGCGAACCGCGAGTTCCGATGGACAGCCTCAGACTACCACACAGATGAGCAGGGCGAGACTCCTGACCCGACGAAGCAACGCCATCCGGGGATGCGCCCGGGGATGTCGCTGCTCGACGACGCCGGCGCGTGGACGCTGTCGCGCTTGCTCGATGGCTTCGACGAGCCCGAGGCGTTCCTCATCTGGGGCCAGTACGCCGTGAGTGCGACCTACTCCGAACTCGAATCATCGACGATAGAGGATGCGTATTTCGACCTCGAAGTGCGCGCGAGATTGACTGACAAAACGAGCGCCCGCGCAAGGTTCTTCCGCGAGTCGTGGGCGGCTGAGTATCTGCTTCCCGGTTTCAACAAGGCGGCTGCACGGTTGGCCGCTCGCACCACTGAGGTGCCCGAGACGCACGCGACGAAACCAACCACTCCACGAGGATAAATGTCAAATAATGCTACCCCACCGAAGGGGCATGACTGGGGCGAGCGGACCCAGCAGTCCGTCTCGCACACTGCACCGAAATACTGGAAAACAGACGCCTACGAAATCAGACAACGCTACGGCATCCCGCCACTCGACATCTCGGCGTTCGACGCGAAGAATCGCCAGGACGGCCAAATCACCTCGGACGTCTACCCCGATATGGTCGTCCACGAACGAAATCCGACGCTGACGCGCTCACCGAAAGGCACGGACTGCTTCTTCCTCGGAGAGCGTGGCTGCGGGAAGACCACGCTCGCGGGCAACCTCGTCGTGCGCGTCATGGACGACCGCGTGGTCGTCGACGGCGAGGAAGTCGAGGTCGAGCCGAACGACGCGCTCTGGCGCGGCTCGTCGCGCCGGTCGGGCTGGCTGCCCTTCCGAAACTGGACGACGCTGTGGCTGCCAACGCACGCAAGCGTCGAGGCCGCCTGGATGCGCGAAGACGACGACCCCGGCGACGAGCCGATGGACGTCGTCGAGAACGTGGCCGACGTGGTTCGCGACGTTGTCTTCTACGACGACGTGCTCGACCTTGTCAGCAAGCTGGGCGAGCGCACACCTGGGTCGTTCCACGTCATCTACCCCGACCCGAGTTTCTCGGGCTGTGAGGAGTTGACCGCAGAGAGCGACCGCGTGGCGGGTTCGCTCCCGTTCGTTCCTCGCTGGGAGGCCGACGAACAGACGCCCGCGACGCCCGTCGTCGACTGGTGGTTTGCGTTCATGCTCGCTCGCGTCGAGCACGGGCCGTTCCGATTCCAGTCGTTGTTTTTCGACGAAATCGGTGACTGGGTGCCCGAACGCGCAAAGAACGAGAAGGGCCGACGGCTCTACGATAAAATCGGTCTGCTTCGTGGCATCTGGGCGGACTCGCGGCGTGCGCTGTTGTCGATTTACAACTTCGGTCACTACGAGGAGAACGTTCACAACGACATCCGACGCGAGCACAAGTGGCGCGTGCAGATGCCCGATGGTACACCAAACCCGACGAAGGTGCCGCGTTCGACGGTGCCAGTCGGCTTCAAAACCGTGCCGATGCACTCGGACATCATGTCTCGTCGGTCGATTGGCGAGGGCCTCTGCTACACGCAGGCCCAAATGTCGCTGTTTGGGTGGGGTGATATTCCTGGCCTCGACTAGGACGCCAACCGCTGGCTGCGGATTCGCCTCAGCGAGCCGGACGTGCTGCCGCAGCGGACGCAGACCGAGACGCCGTCGCAGAGCTTGGAGTTCGACGACAACGTCTTTGGTGAGTGGCAGAACCAGACTCATCATCGGCTGTATGTGAAAGACCCGGGTGAGGGGTTCATCTCGGTGACGAACCCCGACCTCGACGGCCTCGTCTCGCCGTGGGAGGAACTCACCTTCGACGTTCTCCGCGACCGGGGCGACCACGTCGAGGTCGTGATGAGCGATGAGTCGACGGAAATCGTTGTGGCTCGGATTCCAACCGATTCGAAGCCCCGTCGACCAGGGGCCGAGGGAAGCGAGGTGGGGGCATGAGCCGAAATCTCGCGGAACTTCTCGGAGTTCTGTCATCCCTCCCGCGCGCGTACTCTGAGACTGATATGGAAACACCCCCCGGGCGTGGGCGCAGTGAGGGCCCCGGCCTCTCGCGCGCGCTCGCCTCAATAGCCCTCGCGATGCTCATACTCGTGAGCGCGGTGGGCGCAGGTGCGGGCGTGGCGCTCGCGAGCGCTCCCGGAATGGTCGGCGTTCCAGATTCGAACGTCAAAGCCGACGTGCCGGACCACGCGAAAGAGAAGATGCCGACGGTTGACGACCTCAGAGGTTCGGTGATGTCTTCAAAGCACGCTGAGACGTTGGAGGTGACAATCTCGACGGAAGCCCGAGCGATGGGTCGCCAAGTCGCTTGTAACGGACCTGCAGCCGAGAAGAACCCGCAGTGCTCGAATCCGAAATTTGCGCTTGTACTTTCGGACGATGTGAACGCTGACGGGCGGCAGATTGCAGTGCCAGTCGGGGCAGTCGAGAACTCACTTGGCTATGTGCCGCCTGCTGTGTATGGCGTCCACGAGTCTGGGGATCGGTGGACTGCACCCGTGACGCGACAGGGCGACCTCTTGCTGTTTGACGTTCCCCATTTCTCGACGAACGTCGTCACCTTCAGCGGGGAAATCCAACTGACGGGCTCGCCTGCGGTCGACGGCGCTCAGTACAGCTACACAGTGAGCGACCTGGATGCGGTCGAGAACTTCACGCTGGACGTGACGGGCTCGACGGGCTACAACTGGGATAACTACTCGTCGGTCGAATCAGACGGCGGCACCATTCCGATTGCGGTGGATGGCACGACCTCGCCAACGGGGCCGGGTGGCTCGCCCGAAATCACGCTGACGGGTGTGGGCTCAACGACGTGGGATAACTACACGGCGACCAAAGGAGACGGTGAGAGCATTCCTATCGACGTGGGTGGGAATCTCGACCCAACCGGGCCAGAAGCGGGGAATAATCCAGAAATCACGCTCACCGGCATCGAAACACTCACCGACGAGGATAAATCGGGGACGATAACGGGCGGCGCGACGGCTATCAGCATCGGCGGGAATAGCGACCCAATAGGTCCGAGCTACCAGCCAACCGAGCCGCGACTAAGCGTCACAGCACAGGAAGGCTCCTATAGTCCGTTCTCGTCGCAGACCGGGACGGAATCTGGCTTCGGAAATGGCGACAACATGGAGATTCGCATGGATGTTGGCGCGGATGCCATCTTGACGGATTTCGCTATCGAAGCGGACTGTACGTTCTCCTGTGGCGGTGGCGAGGATTTCGACGTGTTCGTTGTTGAAGGCGCGCCGGATGGGAGTTATTCGGGTGGGACGCAAGTCGGGACAATCACGCTTTCCGGTTCGACAGATTGGACGACGCACACGGTCGACATTTCGGATTATCGGACGACGGGTGGAACGGTCACGATTGAGTTACGGCACGTCTCGGGAGATAGCCTCTACCAAGTGCGCACGGACAACTCACCGTCTGGCACGTGGAGTTCGTTCACCGGGACGGGCACGACCTCGCGGGCGGTGAACGCGAGCGTGACGACGCGACCGGGCGACCTCACAGTGGTTGCTTCGGACGGCACGACGCACAACTTCGGGACTACCGCCATTAATTCGACAACGGTGGTTGATTTCGACCTCTCGAAAGACGCCAGCGACCTCGACTTCCAGTTTTCGGGTGGGTCGGTTGACTGGTATCTGGATATGCGCGAGCGAACGGTGACGAAGGACGTGGGTATCGACCTCGATGGCGATGCGACCGACGAAATCACCCACTCGGGCGTGCTCGACGATGGCGAAACGGCGAGCTATGCCGCGCCACTCTCGACCTCTGATTCGAGCCTCGACATCTCGACGGACAACTCGGACGTGACGGTCGACCTCGTGATGCAGGAAGTGCAGAAAACGAAAGACGTCGGCATCGACCTCGACGGGGACGCAAGCGATGAAATCACGCATTCGGGCGTGCTCGACCCCGGCGAGACCGTCACCTACGACGCGCCGCTCTCACTCGCGGACAACGCGCTCGACATCTCGACCGACAACTCGGACGTGGATGTCGCGCTCGCGATGCGCGAAGTGACCGAGACGACCGACCCGAGCGTCGAGGTCAACGGCAACGTGGTCTCACACTCAGGAACCCTCGCAGACGGCGAGACGGTCTCGCTCAACACGAGCACGAGTTGGGTACGCGAGGGCACCAACCAAATCAACATCTCGGTAACCTCGCCGGGTGGGTCTGCCGCGCCCGGCCAAGTTGGATTCAACTACCGCCACGAGGCCGTCGACAATCAGTCGGTGGCCTACCAGGGCGAGAAATGGAGCGAGCGCTACAACGTGAGCAAGACCTATTCGAGCGACCGGCAGAACGCGACGCTCACCGTTCCATTCGACCAAACCGTCTACTCGATTCGTTCGCTCGAAGTTCGCGCGAACGGCGGCGCGTGGGACCCGCTCACGCCGTCTGAGTATTCGCTCACGGGGACGACGCTCACGGCGCAACTCGGGGAGATTTCGGCAGGCGACACTATCGAGGTGCGTGCGGTTGGGAGCAAAGTGAGTGTAAACAACGGTGCAATAACGGTGACCGACCCGACGCCCGTTGGTGAGTCGCTCGATAGCGGCATCCGCATCGACGACTGGAACAATAATTCGTATATCGCCGTGGGCGGCACCGAAGACGCCCACCGCGTGCATTATCTCTACAACGAAACGTGGAACGGGGACGAGCACACGGTCATCGCGAGTAACGGCGGCCAGCAGCTTGTGTTACCTGCAGCCGAGGTTGGGGGCACCGCGCGGGTGTCGTCGATTCCTGTGAAGGCTGAGCCATTGACGGGCGAGGTCTGGATTTCGGTTTCGTCGCCATCGAGCACGGAACCAACCTTTGAGGTTGCGCCGGGTGCGAACTACGGCGACGACGTCGAGTTCACGCACTTGGCTGCTGACTCGGGAACGAGCTACATTCTCTACTCTGAGAGCGATGGCATCCAACTCGACTCGGCAGAGGCGGGCGAGCCAGCCGTGTTCGAAGGGAGCGACCGAGAGGGCACCCTCGAAATTCGCGCCGACTCGGGCAACTCGACCTCAACCGGCCCCGTCGGAACTGGGCCGGGCGGGTTCATTGGCCAGACGACGAACACCGTCGTCGAGGCGATGCCCGTGATGAATCCCGGCCTGATTGCAGTGCTCGTGCTCGCCATCATCGGATTCGCGGTCGCGTACACCGAACGACGCACGCCTGACGGACTGCCCGTCTACCGGCGACCTATCGTCTTGCTCGCCGTGGGCGTGGCGTTCGTGCTCGGTATCATGTTACTCGCGCCGGATGCGATTCTCGGGCCAGTGCGGACGGCGCTTTCTGCGACCCTTCCATTGGCTGGCATCGCGGGCGTGCTGCTCGTCGCCTACCTCATCTACAGTTGGCGACAGGAGAAAGAGAAGAGAGCGTCTACGCCGCAACAGGTGTTCGAACTCGTCGGGAGGGAGAAGTAGTGTTCGAGCAGGCGATTGCAGACCTACTCTCTCGCCTTGGCGTGCGCGGCGTGAGCGTCTCTCTGCTGTTGGTGTTGGTGTCGCTCGTCGCGTGGTCGGGGCGCGCTCGCACCGCCGGCCACCTAGCTGCCAGCGGCTTGCAGACGGCGCGCACCGTCGTGGTTGTGTTCTTGGGCCTGTTGTTGTTGGGACTCATCTCGATTGACCTCGGGCGCGCTCAAGAGCTTCTTCGGGCGCTGCCAGACGTGCAAACGCTCATCGGGTGGTTCGTATGAGCGACGTCGTTTCGCGGTGCCAGACCGCGTTGCGTGACATCTGCCACGAAGCAATCCTCGACCTGTTCGACGATTACCCTGAGCGGGTTTCGTTGGAAGTGAGTTTTGAGGCGCTCGTCGAGGTCGCGCCCGGGCTCGCAGACGACGTCGTCACCCGGCCTGAGATAATGCTTGACCACTTCGATGCCGCCCTCGCACAGTATCCCGACCCCGATGGCGCGATGAGCCAATCCCATGTGCGGTTCGTCGAACTGCCCGAGGACGTGACGCTGTCGGTGGGTGAGGAGCGTGTCGAGCACAAAGACCGGCTCGTTGCCTTCCAGGGACAAATAACGAAACGCACCGACGTCGGCCCGCTCTTGCAAACGGGAGTTTTCGAGTGCTTGCGCTGCGGTTTGGACTCGAAACTCTCGCAAGGGTTCGGCACGATTCGCGAGCCGTTCGAGTGCATGGGCTGTGACACACAAGGCCCCTTCCGGCTGAACGAGCGGATAAGTGAGTTCGAAGACCACCAGAAGGTTCGCCTGCAGCAGCCACCCGAGGAAGCGGTCGACGGAGCCACGGCGTCGATTGACTGCCACCTGCTCGACGACATCTGCGGTACCATCGAGGGCGGCCAGCGGGTGACGTTGGTCGGTCAGTACGTCGCCTACTCGCACAAGCGACGCGCGCGCTTTCGCAAGCGATTTTTGGTGAATAACGTCATCCCCGAGAACGCAGACCCGCGCGAGGTCGACACGAGCGAGCACGCTGAGGAAATCCAGCGTATCGCGAACACGCCCGACCCGCTCGCGACGTTGGTCGAGTCGTTTGCTCCGGGCCACAAGGGCGACGAACATGTGAAACGCGCTATTGTGTTGCAGATTCTTGGCTCGTGGGCGCGCCACGCCCCGGACGGCACCCTGCATCGCGGCAAGAGCCATATCTTCCTCTTGGGTGATCCGGGCGTCGGGAAGTCGAATCTCTTGGAAGCGGCGGCGCGTCTCTCGCCTCGGTCGGCGCTCACCGACGGGACGGGCTCGTCCGCAGCGGGGCTTACTGCAGCCATCACGAAGGATGATTTCTCTGACGAGCAGTTCTCGATTGAAGCGGGCACGCTGGTGCGGGCGAACAAGGGCGTCGCGGTGGTGGACGAACTCGACAAGGGCGATACGTCCGACCTTGATGCGCTGCACACGGCGCTCGAATCCCAAGAGGTGCGCGTCACGAAAGCCGGGAAGAACGCGATTTTACCGGCGAAGACGGCGTTGCTGGCGGCGGCGAATCCGGTCGGCGGACACTTCGACCCGGCCAACGAGTTCGTCGATGAGGTGGAGTTGCAGTCGCCGTTACTCTCACGGTTCGACTTGATTTTCACGATGCGCGAGGTCGAGGACCGCGAGCATGTGCGGGCGATTGGTAAGCACATGGTTGAGTCGCGTCAGACGTCGGGTGAGTTGGCGCGTGGTGACGACGTGGACGGTTCGAAACTGGATGCAGTTGAGCCCTCTATCGAGCCAGAGGCGTGGCGTGCCTACGTTATCGAGGCGCAGAAGATTCAGCCAGTAATCAAGGACGAGGCGATTCGTGAGCGGCTCATCGAGTGGTTCGCGGATTTGAAGACCGACCTTCCGGCGCGCTACCAGGGCGAGGACGAGGAGGCCGACCTCGACGGGCCTCCGTTGCCGGTGACCGCCCGAATGCTCGATGCGGTGCAGCGGCTTGCTGAGGCGCACGCTCGCGCTCGGTTATCAGGTGAGGTGACGTGGTCAGACGTCGAGGTCGTGACGACGCTCGTCGATAGGTCGTTGGCTGACATCGGTATCGCGCCAGATTCAAACGAAGTATTTGGAACTACAGATGGTGAATTGGAATTCTCAGAACTTGGGATTTAAC
Organism: Haladaptatus sp. ZSTT2; assembly: GCF_037081775.1. NCBI lineage: Archaea > Methanobacteriati > Methanobacteriota > Halobacteria > Halobacteriales > Haladaptataceae > Haladaptatus > Haladaptatus sp. ZSTT2. Next base: position 7,637 of record NZ_JBAMHQ010000004.1, on the reverse strand, counting down.
TTCTTTAACGCCATTCACGCAGCATCACACCTCTAACCCCAGAATTAAGCGATACGTCGGATTATCATGTAACATCCCTCACATGACGTCGAATTCACAGGAATCGTAGGCGAGTGCATAAGCGCTCTCAACGGACTCGAAAACAGTGCAGCAACCCCTTCGAGACTCCACTCCTTCTGATGCGTGCGGCTTCCCTACTGGCACAGACGTTGGAAAAACGTGCTCAGGCGGGTGTGCTTGACCCACGCCCCCGCTTTTGTTCGTTCATCGAGACATAGTCTTCTCCGTTCAGCGAGTTTACGAACTCGAAGCCTTGCGGTAGCCGCGGATGGCGGTCAACGGCCTTGTGGTCCAGAAACACGATCGCCCTATGAGAGATATTGACCGCATACACTTCGAATCCCTCATTCTTCGCGACATCGGGTAACGGCTTCATCAGCTCTATCTGTGCTAATGCCCCGAGGCGCTCGGCGATGTACTCATGCTCCAGTCGATCCGGCTCCTCTCGAGACGCGTTGAGTTTATCTAACGCCCAATCAGACCGGATAATACCTCGTTTCTGTATGCAGGCGATGAGTTGTCGGTCTGTAGGCGGCGGCCGATAGCCCAGGCGGTCTGTAACAATACGGAATTTATCTCCCTGAAGGAAGACATCATCACACCCACCGCAGACAGTCACTAAATTACACGTCTCATGGGGGCGATGAATGGGTTTTGCGTCGCGTTGTGGATAGACGTGGTCTAGGACACGGGTATTGACACGGTCACGTGACACCTTGATCGCTGGGGCATCGAAATTTGCCCCACAGAGGCGGCAAGTGTTCCCATCTCGCTCAAAGGTCGCCTGTCGAGCCTCCCCGGGCGTCTCTTTCGGCGTCAGAATATCGGAGACCATTTTTATTACGTACTGGGCGGCATCGGCGTGCGCACCCATGTCGTCGGTCTCCAAGCGCCAAGTGTCGCCCGTACGCGTTGCTCCGCGAGCGTTGAGGAGTTGGAGTCGCTCCTCGACTGAGCTGTCATGCATTGTCGCGGTCACAGTTCCACCCCCAGCTTGGTTCACGGTGATGTTGAGCTCGAGTGCCTTTTCGGAATCCATAATCACTCAAACGAGAGGCTAAAGCCCAATTCCTTCAGTCGCTTGGCGGCAGTCTCAATACGCTCACCGCGTTCTTGTGCAGTCATATCGTCACTTAGTCCGAACACATTTGTGACCGTCTCGAAGCCTTCAGAGCTGAACTCGAACGACCGCTCCTCGGATTTATTGGTGCCCTTGACGTCAGGCCCATCGGGCCCGTCACCATCACCATCGTCGGGAAGGGGCGGCCGTTCGTCTACAGCGGTGAGGTTCTCGAATTCTGATTCATCACCCGCGAATAACCGGAGGTACGCCTCATAGAGCGGTTCCTTCCACGGTTCGATGCCCGTGTACCGGACCCCCATCCTGGCGTGGTGACGTGCTTCGAATTTCACCTCCTCGATTGTTAAATTGACCTCATCCTCGTCATCGAAGTCCGGGAGGATCGCCATAATGGATTTCGGAGCATTGAGGTACTCAGTCCCCGGTTCGAACTCAGACTTAAACAAGGTCGCCGTCCGGGTCAGGTAGACGTGCTGCTTCTGCTTCCGGAGGGTCGTGTCGTCGTCGTTGAAGTATTCGGCCCGCTGGATGCCGAGTTTTGCGTGCGCCTGGGCCGTGGTCTCGACCTGTTTCACGTCCGGGAACCCGTTTATGGGCTTGTCTGTTACTCTCTGACGGTCGTAATAATCAAGTGGCCCGTCGATTTCGCCATTGTTGGCCGCCTTTTCGTCGTCGGCCGCGAACGCGAGGTAATCCGCTGGGACGTTGCTGAACTTTGCGGCGAAGTACCGGTCAACGAAGTTGTTCAATTTCTCCCAGACTGCGACCATCTTCTCGTCCTCGGGGAAGATACGGTCCTTGGTCGTGTTCCAGGGCAGATCGGCAGCATCAGCCTCCGATTCCAGAGAGACGCACATCTTGAACCGCCCGTGCTGGGCATCGTTGAACGAGGGGAGTCCCCCAGGGACATCATACCCACCCTGCTCATCGGTTCGAGCCTCATGGATGAGCCGGTTCTGAACGTAGAGGTCGGTGCCTGTAGCATTTGTGTCCTTCTCCGCCAGAAGTCCTACGACGAGGCGAATTTTGATTGGAGATTCCAGTTCGAAGTCGACATCATCTGGAGCAATCTGCATGACGAATTCCCGAGGCCAGAGTTCGTCGAAGGCAGGGAACCCCCAGTTGATGCCTTTTGGAGGTGTTAAGGGCTCGCCCTGAAATTCGATGGAGACGTCGAAATTCTCGGTGAAGGGGCTCCCGCCGAGTTGCCGGCGGTAGGTTGATGCGAGACTCTTTCGGATGTCTTCTTCGTGCTCCTCCCAGTCGAATCGGAGGCCTCTGAGTCGAATTTCGGTGGTTCCGGCCTCAATGTCGAACGGTTCGGGGTTGACCGTCCAGTCACTCTCTCTTTTGAGCCATTCTTCAGAAATGGTGAACCCGTAGCCGGGGTTGTTCTTCCCTTTCTGGTCCTGATGCCGCGTTGCGAAGGTGACTTCTTGAGCTAATCGAAGTGTCGCCTTCTTAAGCCCAATACCGTAAGCACCCCGTTGAACACTCCTACCACCGGTTTCACCTGCGCGGGACCCAATCGAAAAGAACACATTCAGGTCCGCCGGTAGGACACCACCTGCATTGTCGCGGATTACGAGTTCCTCTTCGCCCTCGTCTGTCTTACGGTGTTCGACTTCGATTCGCAGCGCTCCCATTCCACCACGAACCCGTTCGAAGGCATCTAGAGAGTTGTCACCGATTTCGTCGAACGACCCTGTTATATCAAGGTCGGCCCGAAGTTGGTCTAACAGCCCTGTCTTTTGTGGAGTCAGGTCTATGGGTTCACTGAAATTGAACCCACTCTCTTCCTCGCCATTACTGACTGTCGGCACTCCATCAATCTCAATACCGTCTCCGTCAATCGATTTACTGATTTCTTCCTCGCTCATAGTAATCGTTTGTACCGACCCTACGACCCCGTTATATAAATAATTGCCGCTAATTTCAATGAAATTGGCCTTATTCTGACTTGTAAAAATTTACGAGCCGGGTTTAGACTTCTTATCTACTAATTAATCCGGGTGAGTAACGAGATATTGGTGGTCTTGTCAGACTATCTCGCAATTATTCCGCGACCAATCATGCTGAATAAGGCCCTGAATTTGGTGGCCTTATTTCGCCAGGCAGTATCCACCCGCAGAGTAGCATGTGATTACTTACCGAATTCTGTGCACAAATATGCAATATATTACCAACAATCATAATTTTTGGGAAGTGACAAGTCAGATCACAACTCGCCTCGAATCTGCTTGGCATCAGCAACAGAACGGCCCCAGCCATTGACTCACTCTGCGCTATTCCCGGTCTATGTGCCAATATACCCTATTGCGATGTGTCTTGCTTTCGCCACTGCTACCAAGTCGATGATGAATACGCGTTGTGGAATCAGCACACTCACCGGAAAAATGATATAGTGATTCTACAGGGAGGGGAGATTGTGGGTACATTTCAACTGCATCAAGTGGAACTACGCTAACCTCTGCGGGGTATTTTTTGTGCCGTGCCTTTAGGCACACACCGTAAGGGGGCTGTCCCGTCCCACGGGAGCGAACGCGACCGTGAGCTGCCGCTGGTCAACGTGGAATGAGATGGATGTTAGAAAACACGGAATTTTGGGGCGAGAATGAGGAAGAAATTACCGCGAGTTTGGAGTGAGGATAGTGTCGCCACTCAGCTGGAGGGCGTCAGGGGGCGGGCCCAATGCGTGCGCCGAAGAGGGTGAGCACGGAATTGCTAAGCACACTGAATGGCCTTGAGTTGCGAAGGTCACCATCCGGGTTGTGCCAGCGAACGAGCGCGTCCGTGAGCGTGAGCACGGCCTTACTACCCGTGCGTTTCGCGGCCGCGTAGCCCTCGCGCATTATGCGCTGGACGTCCGCTCGCGTGAGCGCACCTGAGAGTTCGAACGTGGTCTGGTTATACCGTTCAACAAGTTTGACGCCGTGGGCTCGTACCCAGCGGCCCATTGCGGTATCGTTCGCAAACGCTTCAGCTTCGGCTGCAACTTCAGAAAGCCGGCGTTCAGTGTACTGAGCAGTGCGTTCAAGCGATTGGAAGAGCGAGGAGACCTCGCTACGAATGTACTCATCGACGTACCCGACGACGTTGCCGAAGGTGTCGGCTGCATCACCGAGCTTGCTGATGGTTCGATACACCGTCGAAGTCGAACAACCCGCTTCTTTCGCCACCTCGACGGCACTGCGGCCACCGTCAGCCATCATGCGTGCGACTGAGAGTTCCTTTTCTCCGAGATTTGCACTCAGCAGGGTGTCTCTGGCGACCTGCTGTTCGACCGCTTTGACAGTGTCAAGACCGAGATCGGGAACGAGGATGTCTGGGTCGTGTTCGATGCGTTTGAAGTGATGATCCTCGATGAATGTGTCTGCATGAGCGTGGGTGGGGAGTCCGGCTTCCGAGAGAACGGCGAGAAGCTTCTCATCGAACTCTCTGATGACGTCGTCGAGAGCATGCCAGGGAATGTTGCCATCACCTGAGAGCTTCGCGTAGTTGATTTCGAGTTTCTGGTGGGCGAGCGGGTCGTCTCCGTCGAGTGCCGTAAACTCGCTACGTACCTTTCGTGGGTGATAGACTTTCGCCCGTGCAGTCCACTCGTGGCCAGTGATGAGTCGTCCCCAGTCCTGGCCAGAAAGGACGACGCGGTCGTTGTAGCCCTCGGCTTTTTCACCGTCCCATTTGAACGAGCCGCGACCTCGGTTCTGCATGGATGCTTTCGCGAGGTCGTGGAAGACGCCCTCGTGGCCGGTGAGGGTACGAGTGGCGAAACGGTCGAGTCGAACGTAGCGAGCAAGCGCCCAAGTATTGCAGTACGAGGTGATTTCTCCGTCGTCGTTCTCAACCTGGTCGGCGAGTCTCTCCTCTGAGAAGTACTTCGGATTCACATCGACAACGTCAGCGAAAGCTTGCAGGAGGGGAACGTATTCGTCGGGGTCAACGTTGGCTGATTGAGCCTGTAATGCGACTCCCGGAGGGATTTCAGCTGGGAAACCGAGCGATTTCGTCTCGTCTTTGTGATGGCGAGCGTCCGGGAATCGAGGTGAGACCGTGATAGTGAGTCCACGTTCGGGGGTTTCGACTGCTTCAAGCCGGAATTTGAACTCCATGAAGCGGTCGAAGACGTCCTGGTCGCGACCGGCGATGCCACCCTCCCAGTAGCGAGGCTGGTTTTCGTCGTCATTGACGCGCCAAAGTTCGCCCTGGTGAGTGAAGACAACGTCTTCGTTCAGAATGGTGTCGAGGGCGGTGTTGGTAAGCGCGAAGTACGCCGAAAGCATCGCTTCGCTGGGGGTGGTTGCGTAGTAGGGGTTGTCTGGGTCGTCGAGGAAGAGAAGCCAGCTTTTGAGTTCGTGGGTTGCGGGTCGAATCGTCGAGAAATCAGTGCGTAGCCTACGATTCTCACGCTCTTCGCAGGTGTGGTTTGAGTCTGCTGCAATCCCCTGGTATTCTTCGTGGCAGAATCGGCAAGCCATCTGGCCTGCGGCAGCGATTGGGAGAGACGGTTGTTCGGAGCACTCGTTGGTCTTGTAGTTACCCCCAAAGAGGTACTCCTCTTGCGTCTCTGCGTCTTGGTCTTCGCGTCGAATATCCGCCATCGAGACCTCGTCTCTATCATCGCCTACATGGTGCCGGTCGGTCACGCACCTTCACCCCTGCAGAGTGGGCGATGTTTCGTGAGGCGATTGCAGGCCTCGCAGAGAATCGTGATGACGATATCGCGGTGTCGGTGATTGTGTTTGTGAACTTGGAGTGAACCACAACGCTGGCATTTTCGGAGCTGCCAGACGTTCATCGTCGCTCGACCTCGTCGACCGAGCAGACAGGGTCGGTGCACCGATAAACGCTCACGACCTGGCCGCGGACGTTCGTGGTCTGCTTGAGGTAGGTGAGTTCCCCGCTGCAGTCGTCACACGCGTAGCGGGTCACGGCTTAGCCTCCACGTCCAGTGAGTCGAACACTCGCGACCAGGGGAGTCGTGCGGCGTATTCCGCGTGGTGACTGGCTCCACACGGAGACCAGGTTTCGATGAGTGAATCGACGGTTCGGGCATCAAGGAGTGCGAGTCTCCGAATTGAATCGACGCAGTCGGGGTCGTAGACCGCGAGCACGTACGCACCTTCAGCGGCGAGGAGGCGCTCATGTGAGCGTTCACGTATCCACCAGCGGCCACGTCGCGTGCTCGCGCCGTCAGTCATGCGTGCGCGGCACGCTTTGATCTCTATGGGCGCGCCCTCTCGCAGGACCACTAGCCCGGGAGTGCGCGTCTCTGGGCCGGTCTGCACGCCCTCGGTTGCGACCGCGTCATGCCAGTCAGGCTCGCTCGCTTCGTGCGCAACGTGTTCTAACCCCCAGCGTTCGCACGCGGCTGTCTCAACGGTGAGTCCCCAGTCTGCATTGTCGATGGAACTCACTGGCCATCACGCTCCGGACGCTGGTCGGTTACGTGGGGGTCGACCTGTATCCAGCCGATGAGGGAGTTGATTTGGTTGAGCCAGTGTTCGAGCGCATGACCACACCTAATATTTGAGGGGTAGCGTGCGAGCGTTGGCTTCTCCTCGTTCTCCTGGTCGACGAGTTCGAGTTGTTCATCCAGCACGAGGATGATGAGACGGTTCTCGTCATCTCGTCCGTAGTAGTGGGCGTGGCCGTGGTGGTCGAGGCCGATTCGAGAGACCTGACGGCCACGTCGCGAGAGCCACGGTGGCAGGTCATCGAGTGAGGTGTGTGCTCGTTCTGGGAGATAGTCGGAGAGGTTTTCGACGACAGTGAGATCGTCGTAGCGCTGGGCTTTCTCCGGGTGCAGGAAACGCCAGCATGCGAGGTGGAATGGGCAGTAGGCTTCGTCTCTCCCGAGTCCACCAACGGCGACCCGATAGACGGCGTCTCGGTCGCACGTTCCGATGAATTCGCAGTTGACGTCTGCTTTGTGTTCGACTGGGCCGACATCCGGCTCGAACGCGTCGGGCCGAAGGCCGGTGCTCATTGGCTTCCTCCGTCGAGAAGGTCAGTCGGGAAGGTGCAGCCGCATGGGCTCGCGTGCGCCTTGGACGGGCCTGAGATGGAAGTGGTTTGTATCGCGCGGCCACAGCTCGGGCAGGTTGTGCCCTCGGACGTGCTGTTCTGTCCGGGGGTCATCGTAGGTCCTCCCGGCGGCGGTAGGAGTACTCGTCTGGGTCTGGAACGTGGACGCTGAGGCCTGCGGCGGTGCCTTGTGAGATGCGGATGTAGCTGTCGCAGGCGAAGCAGCGGTGGGCGATATCGTGTTTATCGCCGTAGACGCGGCGGAAGTTCTGGGGGACGTGTTCGTTGCAGTGTTGGCAGCGTCGCTCGTCGCTGAGTGTGAGCGAGAGCGGCATCAGCATCGACCTCCTGTGGCCGTGTGAGGCGTGAATCCGGCGCTATGTGTGGGTTTTGTGGAAGGTTTGGAATCGACGGAGGGTGGCCTATTTAAGCTGAGAAGTGTAAGAAGTTTGCCAAGCCAAAGGAGGGA
>NZ_JBAMHQ010000003.1 GCF_037081775.1 Haladaptatus sp. ZSTT2 | reverse complement strand
TTCGACTTGAAGTGGACGCTACCTACTCTAGTGAGTAACTCGGGAAAACCGCTGTGTAAGAGGTAGAACCGTCTCTGGTACCCCCACCTTCGTGTGGGTAACTCAGGAAAACCGCTGTGTGAGAGGTGGGGTTTTCGGGCAACTCAGGAAACTCATGAAACTCGGGAAAGATTAATGTCGTTGGATACGTCAGTCTTTCCTATCATGGACGACGTCGATTCAATCTTCGCCGATGATGTCGAGCTGATCAGGAACGCCGACGTACTCGAAGAAGATTACACTCCCGATGAAATCCTCTGTCGGGACGACGTCCTCCAGCAGTACACGAGTGTTTTCAAGCCAATCTACAAGGGTCGACCACCGCAGAACGCGTTTCTCTACGGCGATACGGGCGTCGGGAAGACCGCGGCGACGAAGTACCTTCGAGAAAATCTCGAACATGACATCGAGCGGAAGAACGAACAACTTCCCGAAGACGAACAGATCACCCTCAACGTCGTTTGGATTAACTGCGAGAATTTCACCACGGGAGACCACAAGACCTCGTCGTACCAAGTCGCCGTGGGGATCGTAAATCGACTCCGAGATAAAGGAAATCGGATCACGGGGACTGGCTATGCCCCACAGGACGTCTATGACATCATGTACGAGGAGCTCGACAACCTCGAGGGAACCGTCCTCGTGATTTTAGACGAAGTCGACAAGATCGGGAACGACGATACACTCCTCTACGAACTCCCACGCTCTCGCGATATCGGCTATGTCGAAAACGTCCGCGTTGGCGTTATCGGCATCAGTAACGATTACACTTTCCGAAAGAACCTCTCTCCGAAGGTGAAAGACAGCCTGTGTGAAACCGAGATCAAATTCCCTGCATACAACGCGACAGAGCTCTCTGACATCCTCAGCGCACGTGCAAAACTCGCTCTCTACGATGATGCCTATACTGAGGAGACGATTTCTCTCTGTTCAGCGCTCGCCTATCAGGAGGCGTCAGGAAGTGCTCGTCGGGCGATCCGACTCCTTCGCCGATCTGCGGAGACCGCTGAAGAAAATGGCTCGGACCTAATCGAAGAGAGTCATATTCGACAAGCCGACAAGGACTTGGAGTATGGCAACATCGTCGAATCGATCGTTGACCAGGACGACGAGAAGCTCTACATTCTGAAGGCACTTGCTCATCTCGATAGAGCTGGCCTTACGCCAGCTCGGACACGTACGATTCACGCTGCCTACTCTCGTGTGGTCCGTTCCTATAATACGACGACGGGGAAGGATCCGCTCACTCAACGCGGGATGTTCAATCATCTCTCGAAACTAGTGATGTTCGGGTTTGTGAATACCATCGATCACAACAAAGGCGTGGGCGGTGGACAGTGGAATGAACACCAGTTCAGCGATGATGTTGACCCGCAGAAGGTGAGGGATGCGTTTGAGGATCGCAACCTCGAATGGCTGAATATCGATGTCCGCGGAATCAAAGAGTAACTCAGGAAAACCGCTGTGGGGACCCCACTGGAGGATCATTCTGAGTATCAAACTCTGGCGGTCGACATTAGCGCAATCTTATTTAACCAACGAAACTGTTGAAAGGCAGCTTTTTGTTGGTTAACTGGATGGAGAGGCACAAATCGCCTTGTAATCGGTGACAGAGGGAGTGCGCGCACCAACGCTATAGTAACGTAGATCCTGATGAATTCATTCTAATCACCTGAATGCAGAGGCTCACCCTATCGACTTGTTCATCGAGACCACTCGTGTACCCATAGTCGCCTTTATCGATTTGTTCTCTCAGGAAAAGGTGGCGCGTGGGCAGTTTGGAACCGGGGGATTTTATGGAATATACCGTGATTAGAAACTCTTCTCGAATTCCATCCTTTTATAACCATCTCTCTGGCATTTTCGAGGGACAGAATCAATGCAGAACAAATCGATAGGGGCGAGGGTGCTGCAGCGGTCTAGTTTTCTCGACATCGATAACAAGTCGATAGGGGTGCGTCTCTAGGGTTTGGTGGTCTCTATCACAACAAATCGATAGAGGTGTGTCCCTTCCAAATCCAGAATTCTGGATGACCGTCGCCTAATGGAAACCTGGTATAAGTAGGCGTCCAGCGCTCATGTTGCCAAATCTCACGAAGTGACTCTCGGAGCAAACAGTGGGTGAAATTTGCACTTCAATGCCCGTAACGCTTGATTTCGATCCCTTAGCGTCTCTTCTTGGTCATGCAAGCGTTTATACGTTAGAAGGGTCAAGATTAGGTTGACCAATGAGTCTTGATGAGGCGGTTGACGAAGCGCTCGCGACGTACAATATGTCGCGCAGCGAAGAGGCCGAGGAAACGGGCCGAACAGTCGCCACGCTTCAAGACTAACAGCGCCGCTTAGTCGAGGTTCCGAATCTTTTCAGCAAACTCTGCTTTCGATAGCCCCGGCGTTTCCTTCAGCTCCGGATAGCCTGCGCGTTCGACGGCCTCCTCGACGAACTCGATCCAGAGGTTTTCGTGCTGCTCCGCGTAGACGACCTTCGCCTCGCTCGGGTACATATCCAGCTCGTATGCAGTCAGGTCGATTTCGACCGCGTGTTTCCGCTCAAGAGTTCTCGCGCCGAAGCGGTACAGGTGCGTCAACTACCCCACCCTACTTCGCTCACCTTGACGGGGTCGCTCGTGGAGGGTGGGGCTTGTCCATGAACTCGGCCTCGAACCCATCAGGGTGGGCGGTGAACCCGCCGCTCGGCGTCACAGTTCCAGACTTCAGGGCAAGCTGACTGTTGCCCGTCCGCCGAGACGACTGATGGCCTCGACGGACGTATCGCATCCCGATGTTCTTTGCCGCGTTGTAATCTGCATTCGCTTCGGCCCCGCACTTCACACACCGGAAATCGTCACGAGTCAAGCGATTCTCGTTCGCTGTGAAGCCACACTCGGCGCACCGCTTCGACGTGTACGCCGACCCGACTTGCTTCACCGAGATACCGACAGCTTCGGCTTTATATTCTACCTGTTCGTACAACGTTCGGAACGCCCATTTGTGACCCCACGACGCACCCGTCCGCTCACGGATATGGGTTAAGTCCTCGAACGCGATCACGTTACATTCGTACCGAAGTGCTTCGTTCACTATCGCGTTCGACGCTCGGTGCAGTACGTCACGGACGTAGCGAAGTTCCCGACCACTCGACTGTTCGAGCGTTCGGTGAGCGCTTCGAGTGCCTGTCTGTTGGAGTCCGGCGCGTACTTTCTCGAACTCGCGGAGGTCGTGGGTCAACTCCCGCCCGTTGAAGAAGAAGGCGGTGCTGGTGACGGCGAGGTTTTCGATACCGAGGTCAACCCCGAGAACCGTTCCGTCCTCGGCGGTGGTCCGTTCAGTGTCGTTCTTGGCTCGGCGGAAGCCGATGTGCAAGAAGTAGTTGCCGTCACGGGGGGTGAGTGTACTTTCCGTGACGCTCCATTTGTCGGAGTCGAGGTACTGCCGTTGGTAGCCATCGTTGGCGTCGGGAAGAACAAGTGGACACCGGACTCGGCTCTCCGTAGTGGAGAGAGACACCGTATCGTCGTCAAACAGCGTCATTGTCCGGGTGTCGTACTTCACCGTGGGTGCGGTGAAAGTCGGCTTGCTGGCCTTCTTGCCTTTCGAGCGGCGTTCGATGCAACCGGTGATGGCTTGGGCGGCTTGGTGGGTGGCGAGAATCGCGTGCTGACTACCGAGGTCTGTGCATTCGCGCACGTCGTCGTAGGCGAGGGGCTGTACGTCGCTTTTGGCGTTGCACTTTCCCCACGCCATATCGGTGGCGAGTTGGCAACCACGCTTCCACTCGGAGATGGTCTCTTCGAGGAGATCACGTTGCTCGTCAGTAACTTCGAGACGAGTGATTGCCGTCCGACGCACGTAGTCGTCTGCCACAGTTTCAATGTAGACGAGCAGCTACTTGTTGGTTGGCGTTTGTAACCGATCTGAACGCGCTCCTCTCCTCCTTACTCACTCCCTTCAGTCGCTTCTTGAGGAAGGACTCCGCACGACCGCTATCGGTTGAACAACACCTTAACCAACATAGGATGTCTACACGAAGTCTGTTGGTTAAGGCTGGTGCAGGGCTTCAGCGGGAGACATCAGCGTACCTGCTTCGTTTTTCTGCGTCCCCAGAACGCAGAGCGTTCTGGTGTGCGAACGAGACGCTTTGCGTCTCGTTAACGCCAGAAGTCGGCGGAGGCGTACATCATGGACCCACGAGACACACCAGGATACCGACTGCATCGCGCACTCAGCAACCTCAACAGCATCGACATCGAGCAACTGGACTCACCCGACCGAGAGCGAATCGTTGAGGCCACCACGCTTCTGGAACAAGTAGGACTGCTCACCCGGCCAGGTGCTTCGGAGAAAGCAAACACCAAGGTCGAATCCTGAGGAAAGGATCGGTCGAACAGCACCGATTTAGCCTCTCTCTCAATCGGTTCTGTTGGAACCCTCTGACTTTGTCGACAGCATTATTTTCTCGGCTACAGCAGTAGTAACAGTGTCCCTTCATACGAGACGCCGACTACTTGCGGCCATCGGGGTCGCCGGTGGCGCCGCCCTCGCCGGCTGCTCAACCGAGCGGTTCGGCGGTGGCTGGCCCCGAACTACTGAGACGACAACCGACCCACTTCCCGGTGAGGAACGCGGCTGGGCGCAGTTCGGACGCACGCCCGGCCATGCGGGGTTCGCCCCCGAGGTCCGGGTCGATGACCCTGACCCGGTCTGGTCGGTCAGCTTCGAGGGGGGCCTGACCTCCCCGGCCGTGGTCGAGGATCGAGTGTTCGTTCACGCCGGGCCGGCCCCGGAGTCGGGCGAAGCTGGCACGGTGCTCGCCCTCGACGGGGACGGCGAAGAACGCTGGCGGCGGACGCTGCCGGGTGGAGGCGGCGGGTCATCTGGGTGTCCCCCGGTCGTCCACCGTGGCTCTGTGTACGTCGGCGGCCTAGATGGGGTGTACGCGCTCGACGCCCGCGACGGGAGTCCGCGGTGGAGTCGGGAAACTTCCGGATCGGTGAACGAGGCAGTCCTCGGCCGCGATGGTCGGGTATTCGCCTCTACTGGCGAGACGCTGCTGGCCCTCGACACGCGCGGCCAAGAGGGCTGGACCTACACCACCGGCGACGACCGGTTCTCGACGGCCGTCCCCGCTGCTGGCAGCGGCTACGTCCTCTACACGACACGGGTGCTTGGGAGCGTCGTCGCCATCCAGCCCGGCACTGTTGGGGACCCGCTGACGGAGTGGCGGTACGCACCCGGAGAGACCGACTTCGAGACCCCAACCGTGGTTGATGGCGACGCATATATCCCTGGCGACCAGCTCCACGCACTGTCGGCCACGACCGGGGAGGTTCGCTGGACGGCCCCCGTACGATCGACAGCCGGCGTCTCGACCGACGGGGACCGGCTCTACCTCCCGACCGATGACGGGGCGCTGGTGGCGCTCGACACCGCGGATGGCACCGAGCGCTGGCGTGTCTCCCTTGCCTCCGAAGAGGGCGTCTTCCTCCGGACTCGCCCGCTCGTGACCGAACGGTCTGTCATCGTCACTACTGAGAAGCCGGGAGTTGATGAGCCGGCAAACACGTTCGCCGTCGACCGCCGGAACGGGGAGGTCCGCTGGCGACGCGAACAGCCCGGGAACATCGGCTACGACGCGGTCGCAGCGGACGGACGGCTCTACGTTCCGGTCCTTTGGGACTTCACCCTCGACAGAGAGAGCGGCGGGACACTAGTGGCACTGGCCAACTGAACCGGGTCTCGCAACAGTGAGTCCATCAGCATCGCACACGAGAATTGGCTGAATCGAAACGACATGAGAGATGGTGAGTCCGACGCGTGCAGAGGATAAACGTTCCACGTTCGCTTCGTTGCTCTTCGACAGCAACGAGGAAAGCAAAGAGCTAGAGCACGCGCTCGCAGATCTCGTCACCGAATAACTAAATCGTCAACCTAAATCAAGAAACGTATTTATACGAATGAGGTTTAGAGTAGACATAGATGCTCACCAAGGCCGGACTCGCCGTCATTGACGCATTGAGTACTGGCCGGGAAGCGACAGCAGCCGAGCTGGCGACAGAAATCGAGTATTCGCAGGTACACCTCTACGACGTCCTCGATGAGTTGCTCGAAGCGGGACTTCTCGCCGAACGTCGTGGGCCCAATAACCAGCGGTGGGTCCATGTCACGGACCATCCGGTCGTCGAAGCGTACCGGACCCTCCAGTCGGAACTCGACCACGTCGAGTGGGCCGACCTCCTCTCGCCGGCCACACTCCGAGTGTGCTGGTACCTCGACGAGCCTCGTCGGGTGTCCGAGATCGCAGCGCGACTCGAGATTACACGCCAGGGCGTTCACAAGGCGCTGTCGCCGCTCAAGCATCGGGCGATGCTGTCCCCGTCCGGCCCGGAGTACGCGTTGAGTGAAGATCTCTCTCCGCTGCTGGCGTTCGCCCGTGCTGTCGTACGACACGAGCACCGGGCGCGAGTCCGGGCACTCGCGCCGAGTGCGACCCTCGAATGGTGTGATCCGAAACGGGCGCTCATCCGCGTCCAGACAGCCGCGGATACGGAGGCACTTGAGGCAGCCTCCGACTGGCAACTGACCGGACTCGCTCGGTTTGCAGCGTACGGCCTGCAGTTCTTCCTCGCGGGCGAACCCGCGTTCTGGTATGCCCCCGACGAGGAACTCACACCTGCCGACGTGGTGTGCCACACGCTCGTCCTCGATAGCGGCTCCCGCCGCGTCAGTTATGCAATGCTCTTGATCGAGAAGCTGGACATCGACCAAGAGACGCTGACGGAGACTGCACAGTGGTACGAGTTGGAATCCACAGTAGCTGCGATGTATCGACCACTTGAGGGAGCGTTCGATGTGTCGGATGACTCCCCCGTCGTCCTCCCGAGTGAAGCAGAATTCATGGCGCTCAAAGAGCAGTACGAAGTATCATGACTGCATTCAGGGGTGGCGAGGCGATCAAAGCGTTTCTCGAGGAGTTCGACAACTGGCTCTCAGAGTCTGTAACTGTGTATCTCCTTGGTGGGTCTGCGATGACGGTTCGGGGCTTAAAGGACCAGACCGAGGATATCGATCTCGCGTTGGGTGTGGTATCCGAATTCGAGCACGTCTACCAGACACTCACGTCGCAGGGATTCGCGGTCGTCAGCGAGCCAACGGAGTCGTTTGAGGGTGTCGGGAAAACTGTCGAGCTGCACCACAAGGAGCGCGGCTTCCAGATCGATATCTTCGAACGGCAAGTCGTCGGGAAAGTGTGGATCACCAACCGGATGCACGACCGAGCGGAGGAGTTCTGGACGGGGAATCGCGCAATGGCATTCGTCCTCGCCGATGAAGATATGTTCTTGCTCAAAGCGGTTTCCGGTGGTGACCTAGCGAGTGGTCGTCGACGCGACATCGAAGACATGCGGACGTACGCCCAGCGGGGGTTGGACTACGATGTGATTCTGACCGAAATCGACGAGCAGCGACCGTTCAACACCGGCGCGACTGAAGCACGGCAGATCCGTGACCGCTCACACCCGCTGTTCGCGATCGAGATGGCGGTGAACTCACTCTCGGGACTTCCAAACACGTTCACTGCTCGTATCGAAGAGTTTGCGACCGAGTTCGAAGTCGAATGCACTGTGCTGGGGGCTGTTGACGATGGGATCAGTGACGTCGAAGCAATCCGGGAGCGAGTCCTCGCGAATGTACGGGCGCTTTCGGACGAGCAAGAAGGTGCCGTCGACGGCGCGATTGACCGACTCATTGCAAAGCAGATTCTCGAGCGCGGCGGAGATACGATTCGACTCCGGTAGCTAGGCACCCCGACCGCGGTTGTTGTTTTTCGTCCCACGAGGGGGTGCGGGGGTAGGAAAGCGCCCTCGAGGACTAACAATGGCAACACTCCAAGCAACGACGACATCGACCGGCGCGACCGTAACCGATGCACAGGCAGTCCGCCAGCTCTGCGAAGCACATTGCTTCGGGACCCTGAATTGGGAAGTAGACGAAGAAGGAGAGCTCATCATCTGGGGCTACGACGCCTTCGAGATCTACGAAACTCGTGAGGATGGACTTCCGGACTACGAAGGTGGTCTCGTCACTCACGAGTTCCTCCGAAAGCTGGCCAACTATCTCGAGCCCGGTGAAGAACTCGACATCCAGACCGCGGGGTACACGAAGTGTCGGTTCCCGGTTCTGGCGAAGCGATACGTGGTTCGCGACGGCGAGGTCCTCTACGCGGACCTCAGCACCCTCAATCCGATAGAGGAGTAGCTGAAAACAGATTTCACTACGGAATGTAGAAATCGGGATATTTTGAAGCATTTTTCAAGATAGGACAGCCGGGACAGGTGAGCTATACCAGAGACCTATACGCTTTGCCGACAGTCCGAATGTATGCACGTCAACGGTGTCCATCACCTCGTTCTGCTTGTTGACGACGTTCCAGGCGGTGAATCGTACTACAAAGAACTGTTCGATCTTGAGCTACTATTCCGCGAGGCAGCGCTCGATGGTGAACCTGGAACCGTTCCAGACGACCTCTCTTGGGACGAAGCTCTTAGAGAGGGAGTCACACCGTATATGTCGTTCCTTGGGCGCGATGAGTTTTATCTCGCGGTCGCCGGTGCATCAGATCAACAGGGAACTGGCCGACTCGACCACATCGCGCTGGCCGTTGATGAGGAAGCATTTGACGCGATTACTGAACGTGCCAACACCCTTGGGTGCAACGTAGAGGAGAACGCTCCTCACCACCGGATCTTTCTTGACAGGTACGACGTGGAGTGGGAACTGAACGCAAAACCCCGACCACCTGGACAGGCATTCGACGAATTGGACCTATAGTGGCGCTGGCCTACGCTTCCTGACCCAAACAAATCCCAGGCGTCTGATTCTCACTGCTGTGTATGCAGCACGGCCTCAACAAACCACCAGCAACAGAGCCAGATATCCTGTTTTTCGAGGGCTGAATGACTGAGCCCTCAGGGCTTCGTGATTCAATGTCTGAACAACCATCGAACGATCCGTTTGAGGAGTGTGAACTGAGCCCCGACGCGATCCTCGGCACTCACACCTTCGAAGACGTACTATTCACAGACGAGACGGAAACACCCGTGAATGTGTTGACCGGTGAGACACCAGCACATTCGCAAGCAAGCGTCGACGAAGCTCGAGCCTTCGCCGCCGGAATCGACAGTGACACGCCGCACATCGCACTCCCAGCATCAGTCGAAGCGCAAATCGAAACAGCAAGCAAACCCTACACAGCTGCTGCCTTCTTCCACTTCAAGGCGACCGGGTCGCTCAAGCGACATCGTGCGTACCACGCCGCCTACAACTCGGATACGTTCTCAGTTGAGTTCGAGGCCGACTACGAGAGCGGAGACCTGACGATCACCG
Source organism: Haladaptatus sp. ZSTT2 (assembly GCF_037081775.1). Lineage (NCBI taxonomy): Archaea > Methanobacteriati > Methanobacteriota > Halobacteria > Halobacteriales > Haladaptataceae > Haladaptatus > Haladaptatus sp. ZSTT2. Next base: position 42,643 of record NZ_JBAMHQ010000003.1, on the reverse strand, counting down.
TCGAGGAGGAGGATTGCCAGTCGGAGTTCGAGAACGTCTAGCCAGCGTCGTCAGCACTATTTTTTGAGCGCCGGCGATGGGTGCCGGCGCATCACGTAGCGAGGCAGTGTGCAGTCGCGTGCGTCGGCAGACGAAGGTGAAAACCGATGCACATGGTCATTTACGCACTGGTAGAGGCATCGACACAGAACGACGCGTTGGCCACTGGGAAGACGGTGTTCGACCGACTAGTGGGAGCGGATCCACATTCATCCGCCGTGTTCGACTACTATGTGTCCTTCGACGAGGAGAACACGACGGTTGCGGGCAAGGCTCGATGGGGTGAGTTACCGACCGCAGCCCCCGTTGACTCGGACGATGGGCAGGACCTACTCGACCAAGGGTGGGAAGCGACGAAAGAAGAGTTCGAGCGCAATCTCGAACGCGTAAAGGAAGCCATCAACGAACTCTCCGACGAGGAAATCATGCGCGATGAGAACCTCTCTCGGCATGCGTTCCACCAAGTCGGTGCGTACGACGGGCCGTCGGTGTTCCTGTACGATCAGCATGCGAGCGGCATCCGGCATCGTGGACAGCTGGATCGACTCCTCGAAGAGAGTGAAGACCTCTGGATCGTCCCCGCCGACGTTCATTATTGACGAATTAATAAGAGTGCAGTAACCTCTCCGTTTTCTCAGAGTAGGTGTGACTTCCGTTGTCAACGACAGCAATTGTACGTAATTCGTAGACAACATCACAGATGCCGATAGATATCGGGATTATCCTATTCACTGGTCTATTTTCTATTCTTAGACCCATGCTTCAAACGAGTTTTAGTTATGCTAACAGTCATCTACCTAGGCATCCTTACCAAATAATATTTTAAACATCAAAATAGAAATTATTATATATTTAAATTTTTAATATTATATTGTATGGACATTACAACAAGACGAAGCGTTCTCGCAGGATTGGGTCTAGCCATTGGGAGTAACACAGTTGGAAAGTTGCCACTGGTACTTCAGGCGGGGGCAAGTGAGAACCTCCTCATCAAAAATATTGAATTTGTTAAACTAGAGATGCGAGCAGATGACAAAGCGTATCAGGGTAGACTCTTGTCAACATGTACTGATTTTCCGCAAGTTCAGCCGCTGCATGGAAATGTTGAGGATTCGCAAACTCTCGTGATATCCTCGTACGATTCTGCGTCTCAACAACTCCAACACGCAGATGTAGTTCTTGAAACGACAACTGGAATCGAGGCTGTTTCCCGTAACAAAGTTATTCGAAATCTCCCAGTCCTCCCACTAAATCCAGCCTATCACACCCAATTAGATGAGATCGACGCTCCGCCAGTTTCAATCAAGTATGCTGGAGCCGACATTGAGCTGTCGGTGGACGGCGACACTAAGCGTATTCCTGCCGGAGAAAGTGCTCAAACTACTCGTACAGACTTGGGAGTTGAAGCACATGTGCGTAACTACGGTCAGAAAACCATTCTTGCGCATCCGTCTCAAACGCTATTCCCAAAAACGCCCACCTCAATTAAATCATTAGACATTATGAAGAAGAACTTCACCGACGAATCTGTCTCCACCTCAGTCACTGGAAGCGCGACACACAGGTCACTCGAAATTACAGAGTATCCAGACCAAAACGTCTACGGGATTCAAGTAGTTAACGGAGGTAAATAAATGACCAATTTACTCGTGCTCCCGACTCAAGAGTATAAAAATGACGGATACTCAAGCGGGCAACTGTCGGATGTGGCAACCCATATCGAAACGAACTGGAACAGCTACATTAAGGATTCCACAGGAAAATACCAGATGTTCGCCACGTCCGATTATTCCTCTCCAGTTGTACTCAACTCACCATCTGATATTAGTGATGCAAGGAGGCAAGCTGTGGATTATATGGACACCAATTATCAATCTGAGTTGCACACGTACGATGCTATACTCGTAAGAGATTCCCGTAATTTCCCCGGTGCTACTGCCGGACTTGCTCCGGGCGGTGGACCAACGCCATTTGATTCGCGTATATGGTTTGCTGCAGGTAGCATTGATGCAGATGATTGTGTAGCGTATAGCTCATTCACACTTTCTGCAGACTTAGAAACTCATGAGGTAGGTCATTTATACGGTGGCCGACATCCTCGACATGAAATTTGGGGGGTCGCTGAACACACTGTTATGGGGAACCGAGGGAACGAGACTTGCTCGGGTGGAACCAGCGACTATAGAACCCGTCGAGGTGATTTCCATAGTTGTTCAGTAACCGACATCCGGTATTATATGGATTATTGGGGTTTAGACTAAGCACATTATGAGAATATTTTACGCATGCTGATCTCATTTTCTGAGAGGAATATTTCGATATAACACCCACTATCACCTTGCCGGCAGGCCGTAAATGTATCTGTTTCTTTCAATCCAAGATTTGTTTCAACAATAAACGTATACTCAATACCTCTTTCAAGAATTCCGTCAAACCGTTCATCTTCTTCTGGAGAGATAATCAATTGCTCTTCAAAAATTGGAGCATCATTACCGGACTTAGAGGGAGTAATTTTGATATTTGCCGTAATGCTCTTATCAGTTCCGTTAACAACGATTAATCGAGCGTATTCGTCGTCGTTTGTAGAGGAAGTGAATTGGGAAACACACCCGGAACTAATTGCAATAAGTCCGGCAGTAGATCCAAGGAATGTGCGACGGGATAATTCCATATATTATTTTTTGAATTTATCACAACATGAACTTTTTGGTCATCTATTCAAATATCGTAATTTTCAGGTATTAGTGGGGAGAGTGTCTCGGTTGAGGTGATGGAACTGGTAGTGTTGTTATTATTTCTGATGTCAAAAATTACGAACGAGACTCGGAGATAAAGCCGTACTCCCTTTACCAGAACTCTCCGGATCGTGCCCGCCGACGTCCACTTCTAACCGATGCCCCGAATCACCAACTGGACACGGGAAAGTCGAACGCCGTCGTTCGCGTATCGAAACACCGAGACTGAAGCCCGAGCCGTTCTCCATCGTGCACCCGGATCGTACCGGTACACGTGGCGGGCAGCAATCCTTGTCGACGGCTACCCGGTCTGGTCACGTGGCTTCGAAACCAAGCAGGCGACAGTCTTTCGGGACGCTCTTCGAGACAGACCACTCCCCGAGTTGAGCTGCCCTGAGTGCCCGAACGGCGACGTTCTCGTCGGTGAGAAGGCATCTGACGGGGCGAAGGTCCAGCGTTGGTTCGACTGTCCCGATTGTGGCTACGAAGCTCGCTCGAAGATCGTCTACGGCGCGGAACGATGAAACCCCGAACCGCCAGCGAGAGTGTTTTTCTGGGGCCAGAAGGGGTGGCCTGAGTCACACGGGCCCGATCTACAGATGAGTCTGGACGTCATCAACCGTCACAGCGAAGCACTGTTCGAGTTCCTCTGGTGTCCCGTCTGCGGGCACGAGGTGTTCAGCCACATCCCCTTCGAGGGCGTGTTCTGCCAGGACTGCAACACTCAGGTGGAACTCCAAGAGTCGCAAGAGGCTCGTGGCTACGAGGAAGCTGTCCTCGCCTGCTTCGATACCGACACGACCTGGAATCTCCACGTCGACGAGAAACTGCGCCGCAACCTGCCTGATGGGTCGGCGCGGGTGAAGATCTTCGGCGCACCGGGTGCCTACGAGATCGACTGGTGGAGTCCAAAACCGGACGAGGACTGGGAGCCGGTCGAGCGCGGTGAGTTCGACAACATCGAAGAACCTGCTGAGGTGTCTCACTTGGCGTGAGGAGAGGGGTTTCTGTGGAAATCCTCAGATCTTGATAGATATGGCGTGCTGAATAGAGAGGTTACATTCATCATATCAGATGAATAAGGGATATTATGAGAGCAGCCGAGAGGTGGGCACGGAGGGACGCCGATACGCCGCCAGTATCGAAGACTCCTGACTGTGTAATCCGATGACTCGCCTCCCGCTACTGTTCGCTGTCTTCGCCCTCATCGGACTTACCGCTATTTCCGGCTGCACGTACCCGTCGGCGAGCGAGAATAGCGTTGAGTTCAGCGGCGACATTGAGCGCATTGACGGGCAGTTCCGCATGGCGGGTACCGTGTTCGTCGATGGAACGAATAGGCGGGATGTAACCGACGTGGCCGTGGTGCTGTATGACGAGAACCAGACGGTCATCGACCGCATGCCCGTAGGGTCGATTTCGAGTCACTCCGAAGGACCGTATCCGACCAGACAACCGGTCAACATCACGACCGACCGCTTGCCAACTTACGTCATCATCGAATCGCCCGACATCTGGACACCCAACATCTGGGGGAACAGTGTTCCATCAAGGGCATCCCGCTGGACTCGGTACGGATACTACCAAGATTACTGGGTCGCGAGTGAGGACGAACGATTCCCATCGGCATGAGCCACATAATTCGAACCATACCTACGCTCTGCAAGATATGCGCGCTGTATACAGCACAGCCTCAACAACCTACCAGTAATTAGGGAGTTCAACAGAGCCAGATAGCTGTTCGTTGGGCAGTTTTTCACCCCCAGAGGGGTGCGGGGGTGCTCAAACGAGCATCTCGCGAACTGAACTATGACGAACACGGAAACACCGTGGAGAGATGAATCGCTCCTTTACGAACTCTACTGGCAACAGCATCTGAGTACGAATGAGATCGCCGACGAGTTGGGGTGTGAGCAAGCGACCATCTGGAGTTGGATGGAACGCTTCGACATTCCCCGTCGCAGTTCGTACGAGGCAGCCACGAATAGACGTCTTCACCCAGCTGTTTTCACCGACCGCGGATACGTGATCTGCGCGTCGAACTACCGTGGATCGACCAAATCAGTCGGCATCCACCGGCTGGTTATGGTTGCCGAGCACGGATTCGACGCCGTCGCCGGGAAAGACGTCCACCACGGAAACGGGATTCGGTTTGACAACCGTCCGGAAAATCTCGAACTCCTCACACGGGGCGAGCACGCCCAGCGACACGGCTTTGGGACGGATATTCGCCCCTCAAAAAGGAATGAGGGGATCTTCAACGAGAACGCGATGAACGGGGGCGGTTCAAATGACACCGGAGGCCTACGTCGGCGAACGACGCCGAGGACAGCTGATTGTCACGCGAGTGCCTGAAGGAACACGGCTGACACCAGAGAGAAGCCTTGAACTCGCCAATCACAGTCCGAGTGGGTTCGAGTCAGGATACTGTGGCAGTGGCCCAGCGCAACTCGCGCTCGCCCTCCTGCTCGATTACACCGACGACGAGGACGTCGCACTGGCGGAGTACATGGCGTTCAAGGACGAAGTAGTGAGCCGATTGGAGTGTGGTGGTCCCAAACAGCGCTGGGGACTCACAGGACACGAGATAGATGCGGCGCTTCGCGAGACAGTCGACGAGCCAGTCGCACCGTCCGTCAACTAACAGTCAGAGAGTAATCTATGTCAGACCACACCCAGCGGTCCCGTACGAACGTAGAATCGACCGAGAACAATGCGCAACAGACTCCTACTGAATACGTCGAGCGAAGCGATGTCGGGGTCTCCCTCACCGTGAAGCTGACTCGCGGTACTGGGACTCGCGATCAGGACAAGATCACTGCCAAAGTGAAAGCGAAAACGCTCGAAGAGGCTCGCGAGGACATGGAGACGCTTCGGAGGTACATCCACGACCTCGCCGAAGACGCCCGCCAAATCCAACCGGGGGAAGACGACGAGTAGCGGGCAGGTGCGGTCTATTTCGCCTCTATAGGAGCGGAGGCGATCATCAGTGAGCGACACAGGAGAGCAAAAACGAGAGTCGAACGAACTGTCGCCGGCACAGCGACTCGAACCGCCAAACTCGCGACTCATCAACGCGGGAATCGTGACGATTCACGATATGGAGACGCTGCGAGCGTGTGTCGCCTACGAGAACGCGAATCAGCAGCGTGTTCGGATTCTTCGCCAGTTCAAGCAGCAGGCCGACGATATCTGCTCAACAGACTGAATCTGTTATTGGGTTGTTGGTCAGCGTTGTTATGGGTGGAGACTCAATCAAATTAGCGACCGGCCGAGATCGAAATCCAGCGACAGGTCGCGTTTGGAGTTGATGGCCAAGTCCAAGTCACAGAGACGAGCGTCGAAACCTCACTCGAATCACCAACAACTAACACTTGAATTGATACCAGTCGTGACATACGGAAATATAAATATTTAAATAATTTAATTTAATAACGAAATTTTATTTTTGTTTTCCATTAACTATATTAAAACTCCCACAAATAATTACCAGAAATTGATTAAATATTGGATATATGGTCTAAAAATCAAATTTAGATATAAGTTGGATTAGACACAATAACTTCAAATAAACAATATATTTATATGTAAGAATATATTTATTAGGTCTTAATCATATTTTCTGAGGTATGACGAAGGAACGTCTGGAGATTGGAGAACCGGTCCATTTGAGCCAACTGTCACGTCGACACTTCCTCAAATTCCTAGGGGCAAGCGGAGCAGGTGTAATTGGACTGCAGCAAGCAATTACTGAAGTCTATGGAAAAGAACCAGAAGGAACGCCCATCGTTCACACGTACGACACGAAGGGGAACCCCAATCGAGTTCGGATAATCCCCGAAGAACGTTATCGAAGGATTATGGCACTGAAAAACTTCCCAGACCAGTTCCTACAGCGAGAAGGAATTAACGGCGTCGGAATCAAGCCGCTTTCTAACGACGCCACTGACCTCGCGATTGAAGTGTTCGTCGAGGAAGATCACGAGGATGAGATTTCACAAATTCGTCAAGCCGCGAAAGCGAAGGTTACGAACATCCCCATCGAAATGACTACTGAGCAAACTAAGACCGGAGATGACTGTTCCAGCCGGAACAATCAATATACCTACATGCAGGGTGGAATCAAGGTTAACGGAGACAGTTCGACATCGGCTGGAGGGACACTCACTCTTGCCTGTTACAATTCAGATGGGGATGAAGTATTAGTAGGGTCCGGTCACGTGATGGATGGCGCATCCGAGATGTACCAACCTGCGGGTAGCAGTAGAACTGTCGGGAGTTTCCATCAATGGAGTCCCAAAGACACCGGAGAAGACGTCGCTTCATACATCTTGGAAAGTGGCATTAGCGCATTCTCACGAAGCATCATCTCTGTTCCCAACGCCACGGGAACGTGGGACTTCTTCGGATTGGCTGATGAGATCTACAATAATGGTCCCGTCGGATGTACCGTTTCTGGCGCTGGGAGCTGTACTGCTAACAACGAAGCAGTCGGAACCCGGCGAGGTGGCCTCAGAGTATATCATCAGGTGAACATGGGTAGCCGAAACGCTACTGGTGGAGACTCAGGTGGCCCGTGGATGGATAACAATGGAAATCTAGTCGCCGTACACAGTGGATGGGTTGATCCGTGGTTAGGTAGTATATACGATGTGGGTTCAGCGGGCCACCAGGCCCTTAGCGCCGTAGATGCACAACTCTACCCATAGGTGAGTAAAGTCTCTACCTATCTTCAGCCATTGAAGCTGGTTTTAGAATACTTTGTGGGGGTCGTATTGAGATAGCGCTGGAATCCTCAAAGAATTCACAACCGAGTCTCAAGAAACAGAGAGCACAACTAATGAGCCGACATTAAATACATGTATGGCGACAATGATGAATGTAGAGAAGACAACTCGTATCACGAAATCAACTAAATCTCAAGTCGTTATCGTCGAAGCACAGGAGCATGAGATTGGGAATAGTGCATCTGTTATCGATACAGCCAATCTCTCGGGAAACGTGAAGGAGATTATCATTGAAGCGATCTTACAAGGAGAATTACAAGTGGATAATGTTTCTGAAGAACTTAAAGAGGTTCTTGCAAACTTCGAGTACGTGACGTGTGAATCATGTGGAGATAGATATAAGGGTTACTTCAAACTATCAAGCTACGATATGACGTCATGTGATGACTCCGCACTTAATTTCAATATAGATATTCGAGAGGGGAGTTTTGAGGGTGAGGACCCTGCGATAATAGATTTTACTGTGAGAAATCAGCTTGGAGATCCTATCATGATTAAAAGCGGGCCACCTGCACCGTTCGGTGTTCTTTCAGCGGACGCGCCAGATAATCGTCATATTCCACTTTGGAGTGAATCATACACAGAAAGCGAATATGTCGAGATTAGTGAAGAAGGAATTTCAAGTGCAGATATCGAGCTAACAACAAAACTCGATGGGGGTGAGAGTATGACGGAACGGTACGAGATCCGTGAGAAATGGCCAGGAATTTCTCAGAGTATTGAGTTCCCCATCGGAAAATACCACCTTGTGATAGAGATGCCCTATGTAAGAGGTGACGAAAGCCTGGAAACTCTGCGATGTACCGTAACTTGGGAGATCATCAATTAAAATGGTAACACGCTGGAACAAGACATCACAAGCCATGATTTAATTACATTAGAACTGAAAAATTGAGTATGAACCAGAAATGGAGGGGGCGGTTGGCAGTAGTAGGAATTCTATTAATTCTACTTGCCCCTCCATTTTTTTGGAGAACGTGCGATGATTTGGGGGTCGATGAGCCTACAACGGAGGGGATAGAAATTATCGGCTTTACAGGATTCACCATCACATACGCAATAGACGAAGTGCGCGTCTGTACAGTAGGAATGGGGCCAGTATTCTTTATTGTTGGAGTAGGGACTCTAGGGTATCTATTCATTAATAAGCCACAATAATCTATTGATGATTCGAGAACGAAGCAAAAGAGCAGTTGGAACACCTAAGCTCCCAATCGATACTGAATAGAGCCTTCTTGACACTCTTATAGCACTGGGATGTGAAAATGCCAAGATTACCTATACTTCAGAAAGTCAGACAAATATCTGTTTCAGACGTCGAACACTCTCGCAAAGTCGGATTGGTAGTAGATAGATTAGTTCTTCGGCGTGAAGCACGTCGACGCGGGATTCGACTCCTCCTGACGTTCGTTCGCGCCGATTTCGAGGGATCGATGGTGAAAGCACTCCGGGCCAAGGGCTGGCACTGTACGAGAAAGACGGGGACAGGCCAAGCAGGGAATCGACCGGACAAGCAGATTCGTGAGACGCCAAAATGGCGATTCGTGTGTGAGGTGCCCGCCGGTCACGACCGGAGGCAGACGACAGTTGAGCAGTGGTCAGCATGACTCAGAAAGCGACTCTCGATCACTTCGCGACGAGTGCGGCCGAGGAATCCAGCTCGTTCGCGTTATAGGAATTCGCAGAAGTCTTGCATACTCCTCGTCATTGCAGATTTCCTATCTGTTGAAATCGGCGTGCTGAATATAGAGGATGTATGTTGCAGAAAAATTGGGCTGGACGACGTGGTTTCTATTGTGGTATTGATATTTTATATGCGGCAGAGAATATACACGTATGATTGATCGCCGTACCTATGCACGAATTGCTTTCGTAGGACAACTAATTCGCTTGATTCACGAGGTGAGTAAGCAACAGACAGCACGGAAAGAAGGAATCCCGTTGCGAAGAGAATGGCTTGTTGCTGGTGTAATATACGCTATCAGCAGTTCATGGGCCCGTGACCGTGACGTGAGAGGGATTCGATCAAACTGGAAACATCGTGGATTGCTTGGGTTATTGCTAGCTATCGTTGGCGTGGTATTAGGCTCATTGACATCGAAATCGACGTTCCATGATTTCGCACTCGGCGATAGTCTTGGAAGACTTTGCTACCGGTTCTGGTATGGCGTACTTCGTCCACTTCCAACTGATGGTCAATGACCGACTTGCGCTCTCTATTCAGCACGTTCGCAGAAACCTCACCAAACACTGCCAGAAGTCGCCTGCAAGACTCAGAGAGTGTATCGGTCATGATCAACTTCGGGATGCTAGCAGATTTGTGCGAATTACCAGAGATTATATTTTCACCGGCGCAGTAGACTTGGTTCTCCTATGCCGCTTCCTCCACAGCAACGAATCTCATCCAACAGGGTTGGTGATTGAGTAACAATGTTCTCTGACCGAGTCAATGCTGATGACCCGACACACAAGCTCGTTACTCGGAATCTTTCCGGAGTTAAAGACTGGGACGAAGCCGGAGGGGTAACCGTTGAGAACCAAGTCATAGCGATTCTGCTGGAGTATGGCACTACTGTCCACCTCTGTCTTGACCCAAAGCACAGTCGGTTCAAGACTGTCCAAAACAAATTCACACGGGTTCCAGAGTCGGAGCGAACCATCATTGGGTCTGATCAGGAGTATCAAGTGTCGATTCGAAAAAACCGTGCGCTCGTCGAATCCTTACTGGAAATTTCCACTGGTGAAACCGATGAATGGGTTGACCGCACCTTCTACCTAACCGAATTTGCGATTCTGAACGGGCGGTCATGGGTGTATCGCTCAGTTCCACATGAGGCTCACACTCGAGAAATAAACGCCACAGAACACGACGGGGTGATACAGAAACTGAACGAGGCGCTGGAACAAGTGAGAGGATCGGCCGTTGTGCCATTCGATGGGCTCGTCTCGTGGACAACTGAAGCCAAAGAGTACAAGCTAGATTGGAACGCTCTCTACCAGCACACTGGAAAAGATGCTTACGTTGGGTATGATTTGGAGCGACTACAACACGTTGTCGTTCAATTCTCGGAAAATGCCCTGTACCTTGATTGGAGACCGTCGTCTGAGGAGTCGCTAGTTCGTCGAACAATCTGGCGAGTTCTCGATTCCGAGGCAGCAACTCCACCAGATCAAATTGGACTGCCTCACGGGGAGCAGGGGAAGAAAGTGGTTTCTGCACTCCATTGGCTACGTGTGAACCTCGATTATTCATACGACATCAAAGACTAGTTCTTCAGTGTGCAGCTATCTGGGTGGAGTTACAGAACTGTATTTTCATCAAAAAGGACAGCATCTGAGCTTCGACGGAACCGGTGAGTCACCCCCACTGACCGATTTGCGCGCTGTATTCAGCACGGCCCATTTATCAACCACAGTGAAGCACGTCAATCGATTGTATGAGAACTTCTGCTTATAGAAGAGCAGCTTCGCACGCTGGGAGACCCATCCCTGGGTGCCGAATCCGGAGTAGGTACGCCGACGACACCCCTCCAGCGAGTAATCGGTGAAGGGCAGTCTAGCTTTGGCTTCGTTCAGGTTGTTAACCAATAGACACCCCATCTCTACCGCTTGTGTTGGTTAACATCTTCTAGTAACCCAGTTATATATTCCCCGGAAGGGGGTGCGGGGCGGCCAGAAGTGGCCGTTCCGGGCCCTACTCATGTCGCTCGATATCAGTCCCAGCAGCAGCACTGCACGTGAGATTGACGCTGCAAAGCAAACTGACTACGTGGCGTTCCTCCATCGGGGTCCACAAGCAAATATAGGGATAAATATTGCCACTATATTCGTTTTTATTACAATTAGTTAGATAATATACATTATGAAGAGAAGGGCTGCATTAAAGTCTCTTGGTGGAATTGCACTCAGTAATACCCTCTTTGGAACCGCAAACGCCGCTTCTACGAAAGATGGTGGGTTAGTGGATTACGAAAAATACTGCAAAGAACTAGTTCACAGACACGGCAGAATTCAAGATCAGGATGGAGCAATAAGTAGAAGAGGTGACGTTCATATCGTCGATGAAATGCCGGAGATGGGTGACGTTTCTAAACTGTATGATCCAGATCTAGATTTGGTATCTGTCGAGGAACAAGAGTTCGACGATGGAACCATCATCCCTCAATCCCTAGTTAGTGACGACGGCTCTGTAATCGAGATTCATATCGATGATCGTCTATTCAAGATGGGCTGTGCTGAAGTTGAGAGAGTGTTGAACAAACGTATGAGAAAGGCAAAAGAAGAAATCGGACTACCCCACTCAATTTCTGAATTTCAAGATGAATCTAACTCACCTCAAACCACTATGTGGTCGGAAACTAGTGAAACAGACTTAGTTACCAGTGACGTGAGTGCCCAGTCTACCACGTATTGGGGGTTTGATGATTCATACGAAACGAGCCTATCAATTCCATTCTTGGGTGGCGCGTATAACGATGCAGGGTATGACTACGCAAATACGGCCGCTGATGCTTCCGTAGCTGGGTACGGTTCTGGGTACGCTCAGGCATGGAGTAGCCATCAATGGTCAAATGGCCCTCTGGTAATAAATTTCAAAGGAGAATATGATGCCGCGGCTTGGAACGCACTAGCCAACTCAGAGATTGAATTACAATTCTATATTAAGTCAAACAACCAGACAATCGCTCAAACATATGCGTTAAAAAGGAGTACATTCCTCGGTGACTATTGGCATGTGGTAAAAGAGTATGAAAAAGGGATATACCTCTCTAATCCTCCATCAACCTTTGATGTTTATATGCAGGGATCTTCACTCGCAGCAGCGATTGGAACCTCTCAAACCGCAATTTCTGCGGCGGATATGCCTGGTGGCGCTCATAATGGCCATTTCAATCTATTAAATTACCAACTAATAGAAGTATAGTATATCTTGAAATGGTAAGGAGGCGAATTTACGAAGAAGTGTTAAATATTCGTGGGCTGACTTGATATATCCAGAGATACCCGACTACTACACCTACAGGAGCAAGATACAGCATAGAGTATGCCGCCGAAAACGGGTCTAGGGGAGTTAAAGACTGCGCTAAAAGTACCGTGAATATACTCCCAACGCCAAGAATACCAGCGACTTTTTGAACGAGTTTGATTTCAGTAGTACGTGGCCCGATTCTATTTCTATAGAAGAGATACACCAGAATAGCTGGTATAAATACTGCCACAATTGCAGCGATAATCTCTGCGTAGACGGCATTGCGGCTATCTGCGTCGAGATACGTCCAAACACCTACTGAGATTCCCATTAACACCGTGAAAAAAATCGGGATGGCTAGAATTGAGCCATTCATTGTACGTTAAATAAATTCGTTTATTTACTATCAACTTTTCCCTTGCTCAGTAGTCGAAATAAAGGAGTGGGATAATGATAGAAACAATCGAAATATGTTGTGTCGGAATTATCTAATCTGTTGGTTTCATTGATGATTTCAAAATGTACTAAATTCATCCAATTTTCCAAGGCAATACAAGCACATCAGTAGTCTAGACTACTCTAATTTGTCAATCAATCGTATTATTTTTCTCAACGGTCTGTTGCACGACATCTCACCAAGATGTTTGTAAGCGTTCCTGCATCGGGCCCCGTTCGCGCTGGACGCCTTCACACTCGGCTTCCTGCCCGGCTATCGTGAAGACTGTAGTTATCAGCAATCCCAATTTCAGGGGTTAGAGATTCCCGTCGGGATGCTCGATAACGACTTTCGAAATCCCGACCTGACTCGATACGTCGACCGGTTTTTCGAACACGATCCGCGAGTCGGCGTTATTGGGGACGCATACGAGCCCGACGATGTCGATGACTACGTCGCTGCCCCTCGCGAAATCCAAGCGAGCTACACCGATGCAGAGCTCGTCATCGTGCCCAAGTGCCAGGAGGTGATCGAGATGATTCCAGACGACATCGTGCTCGGCTACTCCCGGGGCTACGCTGATCGGTTGGCCCACGAGTTCTCCGAGCCGACCGACTGGCGTGGCCGACGCGTCCACATCCTCGGGGGGAGCCCGCCGAAACAGCTTGACGTCATTCAGCAGTTGACCCGACCGACGCTCACGAATGACCCACCCGCAGATATCGTCGGCCTCGACTGGAATGGTCTGCATCGCGGGGCGCAGTTCGGAGAGTTCTGGACAGCTGCCGGATGGGACGACAGCGGCCGGGACGCTGACCACGTCACGGTTCGGAAGACCGTTCGTCACAGCCTTGGTCGACTCCGAGAGTTCTGGCAGCAACACGGCGTCTGGCCAGATTCGACACCGCAAGATGCCGGTCTGGATGTAGAGTACGAGGGGCCGTCACCGAGTGAGCTCGACGGTGCTGCCTGTACTGGATGCGGGGCGAATGTCTGGCGAGCCCCTCGTGGTCCCTTTGTTGCCGAATATGATACGGGAGATGTCTGTGGATACTGCAGCTACGACTGCTACTTCTCGCATCGCCATCGGAACAATCTCGAGGAGATTGCCGGTGATCAGGGCACCCACTTCCCACCGGCGTGACTCGGAGAGTGTTTTTCGAGCCCCTGAGAGGCCGAAGGCTCCATCGAGAGTCTTCATCCAGAGGTGAATCAAGTGAGTCAGCGATAGCATGCGAACGACGTTTCGGTCGATGAGATTCCAATCGATATCTCGAACACACAGTCCGGGGAAATCGATCCAGGTGATGTTCCTGCGGAGATCGAATCCATCACTCGCGGACTGGCGAGTGAACAGCCGCCGACGAATCCACTCGTGGTTCTCAAAGCAGCTCGGTGGTGGTACATCCACGGCAAAGGTGGGTCCGATCCCGCGTTCCGGTGGGCCATCGAGTGGACACGGCACCTCGCGATAGACACGCCGAGCGACGTCGAGCGGTTCGACGCGTATCTCGAATATCTCGTTACAGTCGGATTCGCGGACGAACCATACGAACTCCGGTAACTCTCAAGGGGAGTTGTTTTTCGCGCCCTGAAGGGTGCGGCGCGGACTGAATCGAAGCGATCGCAGTAAGGCGAATCTCAGAACATCATGGCTACGACTAGCGACTCGTCGGCCTCCTTCGAGGAGACCGACACACGAACAGACGAGATGCACAGTACGATTAAAGCATGGATCGACGAACTCGTTGGCGACGTTGATGCGGCACAGACCAGCGATGAGTTCCAAGAGTGGCTCGACGTCCAGAGTCGGTTCCACGATTACTCCCATCGCAACACGCTGCTCATCAAACTCCAGTGTCCCGAGGCGACGAAGGTCGCTGGCTTCAACACCTGGCGGAATGAGTTCGACCGGCACGTCCAGGAGGGCGAACAGGCGATCTGGATCTGGGCACCGATCATCATCAAGCGATGTCCAGAGTGTGAGAATTCGCCCAGCTACCACGAGAACAGCGGTTGTGAGTACGACGAGACGCCACCCGAGGAGTGGTCGAAAGGGCTCGTGGGATTCAAACCAGCCGCTGTCTTCGATGTCTCGCAGACCGAGGGAGAGCCGCTTCCCGAGCTAGAAACGGAGGCGACAGGCGATGCTGAGGACCTCGTACCAGCACTCACAGCAGCAGCGGATGAGCTCGGCGTGACGGTTCGCATCGTCGACGCTGACGAGTGGGAGCACGGCGACGCAAAGGGGGTCTGCAAACAGCGGGATATCCATGATTTCACGCCGATCGTTGAGGCGAAAGGACGGACGAACCAGGCCGACCTCGCGGTCACGCTCATTCACGAGTTCGCGCACGCGCTGCTCCATTTCGACGTCGACGATGAGGCCGAACGGGCAAAGCGCGAAGTCGAAGCAGAAGCCGTCGCGTACATCGTTGGTCGGTATTGCGGCCTTGAAACGAGCGGCTCAGCGTTCTATCTCGCCGCGTGGCAGGATGACGAACCAGAGTCGATCCAAGATCGTTTCGGACGGATTAGCAGCACCGCAGAGGAGATCATCGACGTGATCGATGGGTAGGTCAGTATAGCGCGTCGATGAACGGCTCTCCACATCGCCGTGAGTTTCTATTGCGCCGCGGAAGGGTGGCGGCGCGCGTGATCGTGCGTCGACCGGGATAGAACGAATCCATGACTCAACAGTACCTCACGACGGTTCTCAACGAAGCCCGCCAGACAATCGAGAGCCATCCGCAAGTCGGCTACGGAACCGAACAGCCACTCCACGAACACCTGCGTTTCGCGGTACTCCGGCTGCTGGAGAACGAGGCTGAAGACACCCATACGGGCGAATCACGTGTTCCAGGGATCACGGTCGGGTATGGGAACGATGCGGCGATGTTCGATCACTGGAGAGACGAGGTTGAGTGGTGGACCGACATCGAACCGCAAGAGCACTGTACTCGGTTTCGCATCTTCTACGAGCAGTTAGACCAGGACGAGTTGCCGCGACGGGCGTTGGAGGTGATGACGGCACTCGGCGCGTGGCGCGTCTGGGAGGGGCCAGCTGCAGCGTGTGGCTCCTACGATCATCGCGGTCGACGCGAAGCACACTTTCTCCTCCACTACAATCACCCGATTGAGGAGCACCTGGCTCGCCTCGTGGAACCAAACGACCCCGATCTCGCCCCGGACGGTGGATGGGTGGCAACTAGAGACACCCAAAGCGCCATCAAACCAGAGACAGATACGGTTTCGGCAGAACCTTCAGCCGATGAGCTCGCACCGCGAACGCGGCGAGCATGCGACGAAGAGATGGACGTCTCACTCTTGAAGAAGGGCGGCGTGTACGAGGTTCATTCAGAGTCCGGGAATTTCTACGATGTCGATGTCGCCGCTGAGACGTGTACATGTCTCGACTGGCAGCGACGCGAACCTGAGGGGGGCTGTAAGCATATGCGCCGCGTCGATATCGAAATCGATGCAGGGCACGTTCCCCGACCAGACGGACGCCTCCCTCGCACAGAATCGGAACAAAAGCCAAATTCGATACTGTAGGATGTCAGCAGTACTTAATCTTATTCTTAATGTTAAGAATGGGCTAGACCAAAGCCCTGGGAAGCTAGCGTTGCGTCAGCTGCTCCTCAATATCACGCATGAACGTGTTTGACCAGCGGATTACCGATCTCGTGGAACTCGCTGATGCCGCCTCTTGGGAAAACGACCGGCCACGAGTTCCAAACCAAGCAGTGCGTTAACACTATTTCTGGGACTCGTCGCTCATACGAGTGAACTCCGCTGTCCCATACGTCGTCTTTTGGCCATCGCCTTGCTCCGAAGCACGGGCAGGCCCAGTGTAGTAATAGCCCACGAGTCGGTCGTTCGATTCCCGATACGTGAACCGTGTCGTCCCGTCGTATGGTCCTTCGTCTGCCGCCTGCTCGTCAACATCTGCACCCTCGTTCTCGAATAGGTATGAGAGCTTTGGATGGAGCGTCCCCTCGGTCTGGAAGTTGGCCGCCGTGCTGACCGACTGAGAACGATCTGTTTCGAAGTGGATGATGATCTTGCTCCACGTCTGCTCGATGTCCAGTGTAGCCGTCATCGGCCGATGGCCTCCGTCGGCGAGGTAGTCGTCTGAGATTTCACCCTCGTAGCTGGTCTTGATTCCGCCCTCCCAGTGGCCAGTGAGATCGGGAACGGCGGCAATGAAGTCTGGCATCCAGGCCTTGTTCCACAGCCGTCGGTCGAACACTCGGCGAAACAGGCCGAACACAACCCCGAAGGCGAGACCGGGAACTATCAGTGATGGAATTTCGAACGGGATTTGCTGGTAGAGCCACGGGAAGACGTAAGCGTTCAGTGCGATCACGACGACGAACGCGACGACGCCCAGGGTCGCTAGGAACGTCGGGCGGAACTCGTTATCGCTAGAATAGACGTGCATTTATGCTGTTGGTGCTGGCGTTCTCCCAGTACGTTTCCAAAGCATCGACGAACAGCTTGGCGTGCCAGGTGTCCCACTTCGTGCGGCCACGCCCGAAGAGATCGGTCACACCATTTTGGCACTTCCACCCGGAGAAGTCCGCGTCCTTCAGGTAATCGACGATCTTGACATACCGTTCTTGCAGGTCGTCCACGTACCGGCCCGGTGGGACGTTGTACAGGAGACACTCGATGAAGTAGGACGCTACGATGTCGTCGGTGATGTACCCGTCCGCGACGATCTCCTTGCGGGCGTTCTTGAACATCCGCACAGTCTCTTTATACAGGTCGTCGGTGTCGTCCTGCTTGTCCGATCCGTGGTCCTTGTGTCGCGTCGGATAGTTCACGACCGAGGAGATCGAATCGGTCGGCCAGAAAAGGATCCCATCGTACCCTTGGGGATAGTTGTAGTAGTGCTTGTACTGAACGCATACCAGCACGTCGGCGTCGAGTGGTAGACCCGGTGCCGAAATCTCGATAGCGTTCCCGGACGGGTCGAACGTCCCCTCAGGGTAGGTGTCCTGCAGAACGCTCAGCACGTCGTCTCGGAACTCGTCGTAGTCGTAATCGTAATCTTCGACATCTACATCCTCCTGGTCTTCCGGGTCGAGGTCGTGGAGGTTGAAGTACTGGAACTCGTCGAGGCGAACGACGATATCGACGTCGCTCGAATCGCGGATGATCGTGTGGTTCGCGTACGACCCTTGGAGGAAGTCGTGGAACTCGACGTCAGCGAGCGTATCGCTGTCGTTGAGCGCGTTCCGGATCTTCTTGTGAGTTTTCTCCGCTGATTTCACGGCGGCTCGCTTCGGGTCGGTCCAGCTTTCGAGGGTATCCTCATCGATTGCCATAGCCACCACCAAGAGAAATTGGCAGAGTTTCGATAGGAGACGGGACGGTCACGATTCTAATTGCCTGCTACGGTCCCTTAACGGTTCGCAGAGCACGGTGGAAGTGGAATCGGGGGGGTTTTAGCGGTCGGTCAGAAAGAGGCGTGTAACTCCCATTAATGCCGATAGATACAGGGACACTGGAATCGTGGGCGCAATACGAGAGCGCCCCCATCGATTCCGCGAAGCGGACCCACAGCCGAATCCAGAAGGAATTGCAGTCCAGCGAAACGCTCGCCCACGCGGACTTCGACACCTATCTGCAGGGCTCCTATGCGAACTACACCATCGTCCGGGCCAGTTCCGATGTGGACATCGTGGTCCAGCTTACGGACATGTACTACGTTGATCTGTCCGGGCTCAGCCCCGCCGAGCGGGATCATTGGCGGCGCAACTCCGGCGACCCGGACTACAGCTGGCACGAGTTCCGGTCCGATGTCGTTGACGTACTGGAGTCGCGCTTCGGCTCCTCGGCTGTCGATCCGGTCGGGAAAGCAATCGAAGTGGAAGCGGGTAAACTGCCGCTGGACGCCGACGTGCTCGTCTGTGCGGACCACCGCGACTACTACCACTATCCGAACGGCTACCACTCGGGCATCGCGTTCTTCAACCTCAACAACACGAAGATCGTAAACTACCCGAAACAACACATCAACAACGGCAGCACCAGGCAGTCAAGCACCAGCAACCGGTTCAAAGAGACCGTGCGCATCTTCAAGCGCGCACGGAACTACCTCGTCGATAATAACGAACTGAACAAGGAGAACGTCCCATCGTACTTCATCGAGAACCTCCTGTACAACGTCCCAGACGGACGATATACCTATAACAAACAGGACCGAGTCGCGAAAATTCTCCGATACCTGAATTCGACGGACTATAGTGACTGGACCTGCCAGAACGGCATCACCGACATATTCGGGTCGGGCCCCGCGGAGTGGAACACCCGGTACGCGGGCCGGTACATCGACGCGATGGTCACACTCTGGGACAACTGGTAACCTATGCACACGTACTCCACGGACAATGATCTCCGCCCGAAGATATACGGCGGCCTGGCTTTGCTCGCCTACGGCATCACGATCCTCGTCGAGCTGGTTACCTCGGCGCTCTCAACTGTCCTTCCATTTGCGGCGGGATTCGTTGTCTCATGGGGACTCGCCTTCGCTGCTGTCTGGAAGATCCACGACCGGTGGTTCTGGAAGACTCGAATCGCCCAGGCGCTCGGTATCACTTGCGTTCCAAATCTTAACGGGAAGTGGGAGGGGTGGATCGTCACATCGTATGAAGGAGAAATCCCCGACGAGGCGCTTCATCCCGATAACGACCACAGCCAGGATGGCCAGAAACTGAAGGCCTGGCTTGACATCGATCAGACGTGGCGAAAGATCAACGTCCACTTCGAGACGACGCAGACGCCTTCAGACAGCAACGGTGCGACGATGCTGACTGACGAAGGAAAGTGGCCAAGTGTCAGTTACCAGTACGAGAACGAGGGCTCGCCACTCGTCAAGGGGCTGAACATGCACTTCGGAACTGCGTCCCTCGAATACCGTGATGAGAGCGACACAGAGACCCTCGAAGGGCTCTACTACACTGGCCCTGGACGTGAGAACAACGGTCTCATGTACTTCGAACGGGCCGACTGACCGGAACATCTTTGCCATCTTGACAGACACTACCGATTATGACTGAGACGAAGAAGTGCCCCACCTGCAACGGGAGTGGTGCAACGGCTGACCCGCAGACAGGCTACGGTGACTGTCCCAAGTGCAACGGATCGGGGACTGTCAGTCGCGGGATGCACGAGAAGTTGACGCAGGGCCAGCGCCAGACACTCGGGGGTGCGGGCGGGGCCGCGGCTGGTTTCGCCATCGGTGGGCCAGCCGGTGCGTTGATCGGCGGTCTGGCGGGTCTCGTCCTCTCGACTGACGACGATGACGATGGCGTTGGCGGTGTCTGACCCTCTGAGTCTGGTTCGAAGCCCGACCGAACAGTACGATTTTTGTGTTTGAAAACCACGGCGAGTGATAATGGATACGTATTTGGAAGATATCGCGGCTCAACTACGTTCTAACTCGCCAACTCAAATAGAACTTTCAACAGACGACGCGGAGATTTGCGATCTCTGGCAGAACGGTGACCCCGATGTGGCTCTCGACCACCTCGTTACCGTGTTTAACCGGCGGGGGCTTGGAACGGGTGATGTCGTTATGCTTCCGGTCCATGAGACAGACCACCCCGAGCTGACGGGTGAGTATATCGCCTATCGGAAGGACGAGTACGGCGAAGCACTGCATTACTACGACACAGAAGGAGATCTCGACGAATTTATTGAGTTCGAAGAGGCTGCTCGGTCGGGATTGGCTTACAGACTCAGATTTTGGGATCGCCATTTCGATCTGCCAGACGACGTCGAGTTGGATTTGATCGATGATCGACCTCCGTACAGATCTGAGCCGATTACCGCTCAGCAGGCCTTGGACGACGAGGACTACACCGATTACGTCAACGATACGCTTCAATTCGTTCGGACTGAACTCCTTCGAACCCATGAAGAGGAGTTAGACACGGTCGTTAGCCGAGGGGTAGAAGTTGAGAGTTCGGGTGGTGGGAAGATCCAGTCCGCGCGACCGAGAGTCCAAGGTAGCGAAATCTCCTGTAGCGTCTACGTCCCACCTGCGAATTCGCCCGGGCAGAGGTATAATCAGGTTCAAAGCGAGTACGGTGTTTTCGAAGGGAATACCGTGCTACTTGTGTGGGAGTCCAATACGGGTGAGGAGACGTATCTCGATGGACTGGTAACGGCGATTGGATCATCGTCTATTACTATCGACCCTGCTTTCGGTGCGGTTGACTTCAGTGACGTCAACCTTGGTGGAATCGATGAGTGCTCTCTTCGTGTGATAACGAAAGGGATCGCCGAAAAACGAGAGTACGAAGCATTTGAGTCGATTGCGGCCAACCACCGTGATCTTCTCGCTGGGAACCGCGAGATCTCGTTCTGCTCACCTCTACGGGAAAAGTTCGAGTCGTTCCTCAACTTGAACACGTATCAAGAACGCGCCGCTGTGGACGCACTACGAACGGATGACGTCTTTTGTATTCATGGCCCACCGGGGACGGGGAAAACACGGACGCTTGTCACGGTTGTCGCTCATGCAGTGAAGCAGGGCCAACGAGTGCTTGTCTGCGCTCATTCTAACCAGGCAGTCGATAACATCGTAGCCGGGGAAAGCACTGAGAACGAAATTGATCGGGCGTCGCTCCACAACGTGGTAGAGGAATTTGACGATCTCGATGTATCGATGGCTCGAGTCGGAAGTTCAAGGCGAGATGTCAATAGCTTCGTAGGCAGGCGGTATTTCCAACAGTCAAACCAGTTGAATGGGAACCTTGGTGATACTGATATCATTGCTTCAACGACCAATACTGCTGCGACGCTGGAAAACCAGAGCGAGATCGCATTCGACTTGGTGGTGATTGACGAAGCGACGCAAGCTTCAGGGCCTGCAACGGCAGTTCCATTCGGTCGGGGACGCCGACTAGACGAGGATGAGGAGTACCCCCGTCCATATGGTCTCCGGACCGTGCTTGCGGGTGATCACAAACAACTCCCACCATTTGTGTCTGACCCTGAGATGCGAGATCAAGAGCTACACACGTCGCTTTTCGAGCACCTCTTGAACGTATACGGGGACGACCTCGCGCAGACCCTCCATCGGCAATACCGTATGCATGAGGACATTGCAGCGTTCGCCAGTCAGGAGTTCTACGACGGGAACCTCGAACATGGAGAAGCAAATCGGGCCGAGACCATTGATGGGCTCACACCGCTGCTTGGGATCGATGATTCTGGCGATGAGCAACAGGACGATTATTCCTACTACAACCCTACAGAAGCACAATACGTGGTTGCGCAAGTGAACAAGGCGCTTCAACATGGTGTGGCTCCATCAGATGTCGGGGTGATTACTGGGTATAGCGCGCAACGGGATTACATTCGTAGTCAAATTCGGACGGAACTTGATAGCGAAGTCGGGAACGGTGTTGACGTCGAAACCATTGACAAGTTCCAGGGTGGTCAGCGAGAAGTGATTATCGTGTCGTTTGTCCGGTCGAATGCAAGCAACGATTCTGGATTCCTTGAATCACCTCGGGATGATGGCCGCAAACGGCTGAACGTTGCCCTCACTCGTGCGAAAAAGCGACTTGTGGTGATCGGTGATTGGGACACGCTCTCGAACACCGCAGCGTTTCGAGACGAGGAAGACAGTTGTGCGGACACATTCGCCCGTCTTAGTGAGTACTTTATCGAAAAGGACGTGCTGGTATCGAGATCACGTTGATCTCTCAGCGCCCATAGTCCGCCAACCAGGGGGAGAAAGTATATACGAGCACATTTTGTCGTTCGATTTGATGGGAGATATCCTGACAGAAGCGCAAATTCAGCTCGAAGACGCGTACGAAGCGTTCGAGAACGTCCAATCCGTCCACCAAGTCGTGTATGTATCGCAGGATACCATGTCGGCGCTCTTGTACTTACAACTCGTCGCAGCCCATCACGACGAGAAGCTGAAAGCAGACGTGACTGAACTCAGTCAAAACCTCATCAGTAACATTTCAGCGCTAACAAACACCGAGATCGGCAACCACGGCGAGCTAGAGAATCCGACCGCTGTTGACGACGTCCGGTTGACAATCGACGAGGCTCGCAGTGTGGCGTGGGAACTTCGAGACTACCGCGATGACCCCGACTTCGATCTAGAAGAGATACGAAACTGGACCACGGCTGACGAACGCTTCCAAACAATCGGCCGGGCGATGTACCGCCACCCAGAAATTACCAAAAGCACATTGGAAGAATTATTCCGCTTAGAGTCCGATCTAGAACCGCCGTTCGGCCGTATTCAAACGGATTGACCGCATTCCAATACTCTCGAAAAGGTTGTCTCGGCAGCCAAATACCACATGTGCGGGAATCGTGACCGACTGGAGGCTGTATTAGGGATTCACGTCGTCTTCATCAAGGATGAATCCGCCAATCCCTCGCTCCCTACCGATTAGGCGTCTTTTTCGCAGCCAGTCGGCCATGATGATGATGATTTGTAGCTACGAATCCTCCGAATCTGTGGCCTCAGCCCACCCGGCATTTTGTATAGCCACATACAGTTCATAAAATAGAATATCACCGTTATAGCCTGTGTACCCTTCGATATAGGAAGAATTTAAGAATTTAGAATTGCTGTGTATTATCCCAGTTGTACACAGTAGATTTACATGGGTCGCCGCCGTCGGTCGAGCACGAACCATGGAACCCGACGAGGGCGACGCTACACCCGGGGGAACACCGGTCGAGACGGCCATCCAGCAGTACCTCGACAGTGTCGAGGCTGGTAACTCCAGGAAGAACTTCGCGTCGACCCTCGCGACGTGGCGAACCTGGCTGCGCGAGGAGCGCGGTGTGACGGACCTCGAGGACCTGGACGTCCTCGACTGCCGCCGATACGCGCGTCATCTCAAAAAGCAGGCCCGCGACGGTGATTTGAAAGCGAGTACCGCGACCACCTACTACGCGTACGTCCGCGCGTTCCTCACGTTCTGCGTGGCAGACGAACTCCTCGATACGAATCCGGCCAAAGCGAAGCGTGCCACCGACGAGCTCCCCGAGGATCTCGGTGACGCCGACCGGCAGTTCTGGCGGGAAAAGGAGCGGCGGGCGATCATGCGCTATGTCGACGAACGTGTCGACCACGCCCTTGACGAGGAAGCGGACGTGAGTCGTGAGCGGGCCTTTCGCGACCGAGCAATCGTCTATCTCCTGGGACTCTCGGGCGTTCGCGGCGCGGAGGTGTTCGCTGAACCCTCGGACGACAAGCGCAACGGCATCACCTGGGGAGACGTCCAACTCGACTCCGGTGCCGTCCGCGTCCTCGGGAAGTCACGAGAGTACGAGTACGCACAGCTTCCCGAGCGGGCCGCCACGGCATTAGAGCGGTACAGGACTGTCCTCGATCCACCGACTGACGAGTGGCCGGTCTTTCCCAGCGGCCACGTCCCGTCGAAATATCGCGCCGTTCGCGAGCAGCTTGCCCACGAGGGAGTTTCGGACGACGAGATCGAGACCATTCTCGAGCGCAGCGATATCGAGACGGTGCTCCGAGAACATGGGATCATCCCACCAGCGCTCTCGACGAACGGTGCTCGCAACCTGATGAAGCGGCTGTGTGATGACGCTGACCTCGACGTCGACGGTGACTACCTGAAGCCACACGGTGCCCGTCGAGGGCTTGGTCACGAACTCTACGCGAGCGGCCACGCCGAACTCGCCCAATCAGCACTCCGACACGCGAGCATCGAGACGACCCACGAGTCGTACTCCGACATCCAAGCAGCTGAAACCGCGAAGCAAGTCGACGACCTTCTTGGCGAGTGACTCAACCAACGCATGGATGCAGCAGTAGGACGTTGGTTGAGGAGGCGTCATAACCCTAATGTTAATCCTAATATTAAGATTACGGGTATTAGCTGCCTTTAGAGGGCCCCGAGAGAATCCAGAGACGCACCTGGGAAACCCCTATATAAAACACAGTGCCCGTATTATCTGAATCTGGCTCTACTCCTCCTAGAAATCGATAACACAGGTTTGACCCTATATGTCCTCCCGGGTTTATAGCAAGCATATGGGTCTCAGAGACCTGATCAAACAGCGTCGGAGTAGAGTTCTCCCCGAAGAAGTGGGAGACGCAGCAGCAGACGTCATTCCGGGATTCTTCATTGAGGGCCGAGTTGCTCCGAAGTACAGAGAACACCTGCTAGAGAGCTACCGGAAACGCGATGGGAATCCACCGAGGCGAGATGACAACGGACATCTCCGCTCGATTGATGAGACACGAATGGACAGAGCCTGGAACGATGTTGCCGAGGCTATGGATCGGAGTGAAGGTGATATTCGAGCCTGTGTTCTCAACATATACGAGGATGCTGGCGAGTATGAAACCAAACCGGCCCGCCTCCGTCACGATTTCAATAGAATACTGAATCGTGCCGCGACTGAAATCGAGGATTGAGCCTGCCACGGCGTCCATCACTGTCGAGCCTTACCGGATTCCTATTCACCTAGCCCTTCGGACAGAGGATCTCCGTTTGAGCGGGTATGGTTAATCTTAAGAATAAGATTAAACCTTTGAGATTAGTAATCCGGTGATTATGGAGTAGACTGAATCGTCAGTAATTCACTACTAGTCGCCCATGTGAACGACAGACCTGTATTGGGGCTACAGGATCACAAAGTAGTAGATAGCTGGTTTAATCTTATTCTTAAGATTAGATTCTGTGGTTTACGTCGTCTCTTCTCGCAGTCCCACTTGAGACTCACCAAAATCTACAAGAGTATTGGTAGCTAAGAGCGACCATGGTAGCCCTCAGCGAACAAACTTCAGGGATGGAGCTTACAATCCCAGTACCGGTGCCGAACAGCCGGCTATTCCGATACGCAGCAACAGGCGACATCCTCACACTGCTCGCAAACAACCCACATACACGGTTCAGCATCAGGGACATCCGACGGGCGACCGATCATAGCCCAAGCAGCGTGACCGATACAGTCGACCTGTTAGCTGAAACCGACCTCGTCCATATTACACGAGAAGGGAACAGGAAGCTCGTCCAGATCAATCGCGAACGCCTCACAAAGCCAGACGACCCAGTTCTCCAGATCCCGCAATCCGAGTTCCACGATCCGGTTCGAACCCTCGTGGACAGGTTGCGCAGCCGGATTGACAACATTGCTGGCATCCTCGTCTTCGGCAGTGTCGCTCGTGGCGAGGCTGACCGGTCGAGCGACGTCGACTGCTTTGTTCTCGTCACCGAGGAGAAGGCGACTGCCCAGCGAATCGCTCACGAAGTCGCACGCGACTTAGAGGAGGAGCGATTCGCTGGCGACCGCTACCAGTTCCAGGTACTCGCCGAATCAGTAGAGAGCGTTACCAACATCGGCGATCGACTCCGCGAGATCTTCACCGAGGGTATCGTTCTCCACGGAACTGAGGACCTCCAAACCGCCAAGCAAGAGGTACTGACGAATGGACAGTAGTTACGTTGAAGATGCACTCACGGACGCTCAGCGAGCGTTCGAGCGTGAACCAGTGCGCAAAGAGTCCGGACTCGACACCGACGACGATGCACTCCTGCAGCTCCGGAAGGCATGTCGCCTCCTCGATGCAGCCCGCTTCCTGCGAACACAGAACGGGTACTACACCGTCGTCATCGAAAGTTCATTCATCGCCATCGAACGCAGTATTCACTTCTATCTCCTTCACGCAACTGGGATGGACAGCACGGAGTTCGTCACCCATTCGGACGTCTACGAACGGGGTGCCGAGGCGAACTTGTACAGCGAGTCGCTGGGAGACCAATTCCTCCAACTCTGGCGGGAGAATCGTTCGAAAACCTACTATCGACAGGCCGTCGGCGGAGAGACACAGGCCGACGCCATGCTCGAGCTCGCGACCGCGGTTCACCAGTATATTCTCGACTATCTCTCGATCGGCCACGAGTGCATCTGCACACGAGGGTGACAAGCTTAAGTCTAATATTAAGGTTAACCCATCAGCTACGGTCTCTTTTATTGGCTCTGAGTGAAAGTAAGGTAAGGGCAAGGGTCGATCACGTGACGGTCTCGGGGTTGGATGAAGAGGAATTGGACGGAACCGCTCTACTAGAGGTCGGTTGGCGGGAGGAGGTCACAGAGGATGGGCGCTTGTTCAAGCAGGGAGTCAAAGAGGCGCTCAGTGGGCCGATATAACGCATGATGTTCATCAACGGTGCAGGTGGCCTCCTCATCGTCCGTCCACGAGAGGAAGCCATTGTCGAGAAGCGGAGCTAGCGTCGCATCTAGCGCGGCACCGGTACGCCCAGACTCGACCTCGAGTGTATGACGTGGAAATTGGGAAAGAAAACTGCGGGTACAGCAGCTTAGCAAGTGGGCGCGTCGAGCAGCGAATAACTCATCGAGCGCAATACGGTGGGTGCGTGTCCAAAAATCGTCGAGCTTGACGTAGGTGCGAACAATCGGAGAGAGATCATTGAGGGTACCATTTGCGTGGACGATGCCGAGGTCGTTGAGGGCGTGCCGATCGTGGGTCTCGAGAGACTCACCGAGCGGATGGAGGACAGTTTGAAGGGCGTCGTGGTACCGTGACGTGAGAAATTCGCCAGCGACGACGTGGGCGTTGCCGATATTCCGGGTTGGGTGGAGTGCCTCGTGGTGATCGGGATTGCGATGGTCGACATGAGTGCGTGGGCAGGTCATGTTGCACCCCCACAACGAGGCGTCGAGGATTAACATTCCGAGCGTTCAGGAACTGCTTATCGAAGTTCCCGCGTAAAGTCGGGTCAAGTTGAATTCGTTCTACCTTTTCGAAATCCACGAGCGGTGTCATCCCTGAACAACTGAGAACGCGTAGCTCGCTAAGACGGACGAGGTTCCAGGGCTCCGAGATTAAAACGGAGAGAGTGGTAGCAATTTAATATTAGGATTAAGATTAAGTGGCAGGTGGAGAACGCCAGAGATACAATCGGTCTGCTTCGCTGTGATCGGGTCTGCCGGTGGGCGCTATCTTGGCTATGATAGTCCCTGTCCAAAATATCGCACTGTCTCTTCGACAGTATGTTTAAACACTCAGGATTGTCAACATCAGATATGGGAATATTTGACAAGATATTTGGTAAGCGCTCTTCCTCCAAATCGGAAAAGTCAGCGGAGCCGAGTCCCGATATAGTAATCGAGGATTCTCTGAGTTCTGAGTTTATCTCCGGTAACTTCCGTGGATCAAGAGTGATGTTCCAGTCGGTGGAATCTCCCAACGGTGAATGGCACTGCCTCTATGCCAGTTCTGGATCAGATGATGGCGCACCAATTGTGCTAGTGAACTCTTCCAGCCAAGTTGCACACGCCTTCAGCGTCACTCGTGTAGAGGATGCTGCTGTAGCCAACAATGGAACTATAGTAGTAACTGACATCGGTGACGCTACCGACCAGGATCTACGTGGGACACTTGTTGTCGTCGATTCTAATGGTGAGCCGATCGTTGAACACGAGTTCGACGCAAACATCTGGAGGTGTGCGATCACTGACAACGGACGATACGCTTCAACGGCGACCCACAACCCAGATCGGACGGTGTACATCTTCGACACTGATACGGGCGAAGTTGTGACGGAATACGAGACGCCCAATCTGAACGGCCCACAACAGAAGTTTGGAAGTCACGAAGGCGAAGAGGTATTGTATCTGCTGGATGGTGACTCTCGGTATCGTGCAATAAATCTCGACGGTGAAACGGTGTGGCGGAGCGAGGAACTTGTACGGAAGGATCGTTATGAAGAACTTCGAGCAAGTGGGGAAGAAGCTGATCTGGAGGAAGCTCTAGAACTTCTTGAGGAGGCCTACGAACTTGCGAACGGCGAGTACGAGAAAAAGCCGGTGGCTCGGGAACTCGCAGAGACACACTGGAAGCTTGCCAAAGAGATATGGAAAGAAGAGGGTGACACCGACGAGTGGTGGGCAAATCTCAACCAAGCCAAGATGTACTACATGGAGATTCTTCCATGGCACGATGGGAAAAAAGGCGTTGCCAAGGTTCAGCGGAAGCAGGCCAAGTACCACCTCAAGAAGGGTAACGAAAACATGGCCCTTGAACTCCTCCAGAACATTGCTACGATGGAGGACGAATACGACGTCCAACTCCTCACAGACCACGACAAGAAGACGATAAAGGAACTTTCCTAAGTGGCGCTCGTTCGATATTTTCTAACGAAGCAATGGATTTGAAACCGATATTGCAATTGCGGCTAAGCTGGCGTCGACAACAATAGCGAATGACCAACTCGAGGTGAGTCGAAAAAATCGACAGCAGCTTAGTGAGTTTGGCTGCAGGACAGGCTACGGTGGGGACACCACTGGCAGTGATCGCCCGCAGTGTAGTCGTCAAAGGTCGAGTCTTCAGCCGCTTGTAACCGTGTGAGGAGGTCTTCTCGGCATTGCGCTAATTCATCATCAGAGAACGCACGAGTACTCATGTCGGGGCCAACCGACCCGACATAGACATAGCCAGCTTCCTCGATTCGTTCGTCGAAGAGCTGTTGGCAGGCGAGCAGATAGATCGGTAACTGGAGGTTGTCATCGAGCGAGCGCTGCATCGTGGTCGCCTTGTAATCGAGGACGACGAGGTTGCCAGCCGAGTTGCGACAGACAGCGTCAATTTTCCCCGTAATCGTATGACCATCAATGTCGAGCGTGAACGACCGTTCTGCACTGAGGATCTCCCACGAACTTGCCCCAGTGCTGAAGTACCGGTCGATGCAGTCCTTGGCCTGATCAACGATATCAGCAGAGTAACTCTCCTGGCGGCCGAGTTCGTCGCAGACATCGTTCCATTCCTCAGGAGATGTCAGACTCCGTTTCGCAGCTAGCTCAGCCGTATCGTGGAAGAGGATACCCGTATCACGAATCGACACGGTGTCGGAACCGGTGGCACCTCGCTGGGGATCCTCGAACGCACGAACCAGATAATCGAGATAGTGACGCCGGGAACACTGGCTGTACTTCTCGAGCGAAGTATAGCTGTGCCGGTGACTCAGCGCAGGACCACCATCCGTCGATAGCGCTTCAACGGCAAATCCAGCCGTTGCAGGTGAGACAGAGTCGAGGTCCCCGTTCAGTAAACCACGAGCAAGTGCCAGGACGCGGTCCCGGGCCGCTGACTGGGGTACTGGTTCGCCGTCCACAGAGATAGTCGGATCGACGCTGCCATCGGTCGGAGCAACCTTGTCCGTCCAATCTGTGGCTGCCGGTGGAAGTCCAGCAGTGACCTCTTGCCAGATGGGGAAGGATGCGCCGGTGGCCCGCCAAGGGATTTGCTCGGGGAGCCAGGAGTCGATGAACGATAGCGAGAGATCGCTGTCATCAACTCCGCCGTCGTCGGCGTGCCGACCAACGAGTACGAGTTGTTCTTCCGCACGCGTCATGGCGACGTGGAAAATGCGGCGCGCTTCGTACTCGTCGCGCTTTTCGAAGTCTTGGTCGAGCGGGGTAGCAGCTGTCTCTTCGAGCGTGTGGCCGAGTGTATCGTACGAGCGCGTACTCGGTTCCCACTGGTCAGCAGAAAGGTTCGGGAGGAAGACGACCGGGAACTCCAGTCCCTTGCTCTTGTGCACGGTCATGATGTTGACCGCGTCACGCACCGTGTCAGCCTGGTCTTGGACGCCAGCGATGCTATCGTCGAGTGACCCCATGAGGGAGAGCAGTTCGAGGAACGACTCGTCTAATGCTGGCTGGAGCGCGCCCTCTCCGAAGGAGTCGATAAGTGACTCCAGGGTTCGTAGGTCTCGTCGTTCTTGTGGCGACAGGTACCAGTGGATATTCGTCTGCTCTTTCAACTCGCGGAACAGACGAGCTACGGAGTAGATCTCTCGCTTGGCACGTAGCGCCTGGAAATCTTCACGGGCACGACGAACGCGCTCAGGTTCACGAAACTGGTCGAGTGGAAGCGACTGCAAGGCCTCCGATAACGAATCAGAGGCAGTGTTGAGTAGTCGTATATCAGCGTCGTGAAGCCGATAGCGCATCGTCAACACACGATTCAGACTGACCTCGTCCGTTGGGTTCGCAAGTGCTTTGAGATACGCGAGGACGGTCTCAACACCAACCGAATCGGCCGCGAGTCCACCAGCGAGTTGATACGGGATGCCGCGCTCTTCAAGCGCCCGTACGATCGGCTTTGCATGGCGATTTTTCCGTACGAGAAGTGCGATGTCGCCCGCATCATACGTTTCATCGACGTCACCGAGTGACCCTGAAAGGAGGTGGCCGATTGCAGTCGCAATCTGTTCAGCCTGCACTTCATCGTCCTCAGCTGCCGTTATCGTCGCAATGCCATCGCTCGCATCCGCAGCGTCACCGACTGCGGTGAGTTCCTTCTCGCTTCCACGGGCCTCTAGCTGTGCAATGACGTTGTTCGCGACATCCAGAATCGGTTGCTTGGAGCGGAAGTTCTCCTCAAGCGTTTCTGGAACCAGCGTCTCGTAGCGTTCCTCGAGTCGGTGCCCGATGTTCTCGACTGCCGCCCCACGCCACTCGTAGATCGCCTGGTCATCATCACCGACCACGAACAGTTTGTCATCGTCCGCGAGCTGGTCGACCAGCTCGAATTGGACAGCATCTGTGTCCTGGAATTCGTCACAGAACACGTAATCATACTGTCCCGCAATCTCGGCACGGATGTCCGGATCCTCAAGGAGATCGAGCGTCGCACCGATCAAGTCGGCAAAGTCGACCAGCGATGCCTCGCGGAGGCGTTGCTCGTACGCGGTATAGCCAGCGACCAGATCGGCTGCTTCCTGGCATTCCTCGACGAACGACCGAAGTTTCCCGGTGAGCGTGACGGACATCGAGTCGGGGATACCGCTCGGTGGACTGGAGTACGTCCCGAACAGATAGGCCGGTAGACGGAACGCGGGCTTGTGCTCACCATCGATAATCGACGCCTCCTCCGTTTCTAATAGCTCGTCGAGGGAGGTACAGGTCTCCTCCATGCCGCGCAGATACGTCGCGACCGACTGTTCGACACCGGTTTGGCCGAGCGCGGTTCGTTCGGATGCTATCGATTGCTGGAGGTCGGCGAGGCCGTCACGCATCTCCTCGAGGCGGTCTGTAGACGGGGCCCGCCAGCTGACCCGGACTGTCTCATTCGCCCGGTCGACAATTCGGTCGACGAGTGCCTCCAGTTCCAGGAGTCGGTCAGCGTCACCAAGGAATGTGTCGATGGTGCCTGGCGAGATTCCTTTGCTCTTCATCGTGGAGATGAATTTGAGCAGGCTACCTGCTGCCCCATCAGCATGTGAGTCGGGGCCATAGACTTCAGGGCTGGTGAATCGATAGGTGATTTCGTCGAGCGCTTCGTGAATGAGGGCGGTTCGATCAGCGTTATTCACGACATCGAATTGCGGATCGATTGCAGCGTGATACGCATACTCTCGAAGGATATCGTGACAGATTGAGTGATAGGTGTATGCGTTCACGTCGTATCCCGGTGCGCCAAGCTTCTCATTCAGCTTCTCGCGCATCGAGTCTGCAGCCTTGTTCGTGAACGTTAATGCGAGGATTCGATCCGGTGAGACGTCGTGTTCGTCGATCAGGTGCTCGATTTTCCGAACCATCGTGAACGTCTTCCCGGTCCCAGCTCCGGCCAGCACCCGCATTGGGTATTCTCCAGACTCGATGATACGCTGTTGGGGAATCCGCGGCGACGGCTCATCGTCGGGGTCGTCTTCAGCGGGAGGAGGCGACATCAGAACTGCACCTCCTCTGCGAGTGCATCGGTACACATAGAGCGGTAATCACACCGGTCACAGGCGTTCTCACGAATTGCGTCCCACCGTATGGGTTCGTAGTTGTCCTCACGGATCCCATCGTGTGCCCGCTGTATCAGCCCCCAGATCGTTTCTTCTTCGCTGTAATAGGTTTCCTCGACATCGCGACCGTAGCCCGAAACACGGGGTTGGACGCCGGCAGTACTCTTTTCGAGATCCGTGTTGGCGATCAGTCCATAGTACGTGAAGACGACCTCCATCCCCGGTTCGTAGACGGTTGTATTCTGGATCCCCTCGATGTAGGTCGCTGCCTGAATTGCGCTCTTGACGATACGAGGGTGGTAGTCCTCGCCGGCAAGGTGCTCGCGGAGCTTCTCCTTTGCGCGGTCGCTCGTCGAGAGCTCGTATCTGACGGATGGTTTGTAGTCGATGATCTGAAGGCCGTCGTCAGTACCGACGACGTTATCAGCGTATCCGTGGAGGGAAATCCCATCTCGTTCACATTCGAGTTCGACCTCAGTGAGAACGGATCCACGAACGTGATCGAGCCCTGGACCGGTCGAGAAGTAAGCCTCAATAGCGGCACGGGCGAGCTGTTTATCGTACTCGTAGTGGGCAGCAGTGGCGTACTCAGTGCGACTCGTACGACCGTCCCACTCGTCGGCGAAGGCATCGAGCGCGAGCGCACGAATCTCTTCATCCGACTCTCCTGCTATGGTCTCACAAACATACTCAATAGTGCCGTGCAGCGCCAGCCCACGGTCTAAATATCGGCGCGTTTGATCGGGGTTCGCGACAGAGAGGTCGTGCTTATATTCGTACTGACGCGGACACCGAGTGTACGTTCCCAGACGGGAGGGAGACAACGGTCGCGACCGGCCAGAATCAGTCACGGCGAACCCTCCCTTCAGCGAAGTCGACATGTGCTTCGAATGCGGCTTCAAGTTCGGGGTCATCCGTCTCATCCAACAGCTGCTGAATCGCTCCGAACTGCGTCTCAACCGCGTCCAGGTCGACGTCGTCGCCAGTGACGGGTGCTGTCCGTACGTCCTGGAGAGCACGCTCAACGCTGGAGAGGACCCTCGTTGCAGCACGACCCTGGCTATGGACGTCCTCGTGGGTGATCGAGTCGAACTCGAACTGGTCCCGAAGTTGTTGCAAGAAGCGGGACGGCTGTTTGTACTTTCCTGGATCTGCTGCGTTCTCTGCATAGGTACAGAAGTACAGTTGATCCGTCGCCGCGTTGGCGCCAACCGCGAGGAGCCGTCGGCTCAGCTCAGTATAGTACGCCGAGAACGGATGGATGATGTCGTCGTCTGCGGTCGGGAAGGTCTCACGAACCTCGTTCCGAGTCGGACTCGTGACAGCAGGATATTCGGGAAGCGATTTGAGCTGCGCAATCGGAAAGAGCGACGAAAACCGTGGGACTGCAGGGTACTCCTCCTCGACGACGTTCAAGACGAACACCGCCTTCCAGGAAGCGTTTTTGACCACGCGGGCAGAGTCGACGAGGACCCCGCCCTCCTTCACGTCGACCTCACTGTAGAAGTCGGGCGCGGAGTATCGGAATGCTCGCTCCAGTGCTTGACAGAACGCGTCCCACGAAGAGTCCAGCAGCGGGCAGTCCTCAACGAACCGTGCGAGGTCGAGAACACGCTCGATGTGCTGGAACTGGATGCGAGCCTCCAGCCGTGATTCGTTCGAAGCGACCCGTTGCTTGAGGTCTGTGTCGAGAACCCAGGTCGTCAAGGCGTCCGAAACCGATGCAGTCGCCAGCTCGTCGTCGAGAATCGTCGTGAAGTCCGGGACTCTGGCTTCGAGCAGCGTTCGGGATTGGTCGTCTCCGCCCGACTCGAGATATCGAGCAACGTGATACAGCTCCCGAGCAGCGGGGTCATCAGAGAGCGCACTCGTGGTGATGGACGCCGTCGGAATGCCTGCCTGCTGTAAGATACGGACAGTCTCTTGGATAGGCGAACTCGAATCTTTGAGGACGACCGCGAACTCATCGTACGACCACCCCTCTGTCGTTCGCCGGCGTTCGATTTCTTCTGCGACGGTCTGTACCTGATCGGCGAACGTTCCCTCGATTATCTCGAAGAGACCGTCCGGAGCTTCCGGTTGTGGCGCTTCGCCGGTCGCGAGATGCGCTGCTACCTGGGCAGGGCCCGAGATGGGAGACGAGGAATCGTGGACGACGGTTTCCATCTGGAGATAGTCGGTGATGTCTCCAGGTTCGTTCCTGATCCGCTGAATACTCCCATGTCGTTCTCCGACACACACCAGTTCAGTGTCCGTCGACGCGGCTGCCAAGAATCGGCGTTCCAGAGCGGAGAACTCCTCGACCTCTACTGTCAGAATCACGTCGAACCGATCGAGAATCGGTGGACTTGCGGTCTCCGTCTCCATGTACTCCAATGCTCGTGGGATGATGCTCGCACGTTCAGCATACCCGTTCGTCGCAAGAACCTCCTGCAGATGCGCCGTGAAATCGAATAATTCGGCGAGCGACGAATCGGTCGCGTCGACATTCTGATTTTGCCACGCTGCTGCCAAGGTAAAGCGACCGACGTCGTCTTCGAAGGCATCGAATGCCGACGCTTGTTGCAGAAACGAGTCGGTCCATTCGTACTCGGAGAGGACCGACGCGAGAACTGCAGCACGTTCATGCTGGGAGACGAGCGTCGGGTTCTCTGGGCTCGCTTCGAGGATTGTCCGTGCGAACCGCGTGAGCGACATCACTTCTGGTCGTTCAACCGAGTCGACGTGAGTGGCCAAGACATCCGTAAACGTCTCGATGCCAGTCGGGAACCGCTTCAACACGAGGATATCGCCGACATCGTGTTCATGCAGACACTCGGCGAAGATAGGTGCGACTCGCTCCTCAATCGGGGGGCCGGTTGGAGAGAACAGATGAAGCTCACCGGGAAGCTCCGTCATTGTGTGACCAATTGCAGACATAGTACTGTCGTCTGCATCCCATTTGATAAATCTTCAGCACGCGACTATACGATGACGGAGATATAACGCGAGAAACCATGTTCCGCCGATTACTGCGTGCCCTCGGAAGCAAAGGAGATGCTAGCCCAAAGAAGGATTCAGCGACGGCTTCCTCGGTTGGTTCGTTCGATCACTACACCGGTGCAGTCGATACGATCAAACAGCTAAAGCGCGAGCAGCGCCACGACGAGGCCGAATCGTTGCTCCTCTGGTGCATTGAGCAAACTGAACAGGAGGAGTTTGGCGATCCAGCGCCGTGGTATTACAAACATCTCGCAATCGTCTATCGGAAGGAGACCCGATACGACGACGAGATTCAAATCATCGAGCGTTACCTCAACAACGCTTGCTCACCCCGAGACGACCTACAGAAACGACTGCATCGGGCAAAAGAGCTAGCAGAGAACAAATCGGGATAGCTACGACCAGGTTGGCTCCAGCAGTTCGCAGGGTTTGTCTGGCTCAGAGTAAGGCCCATCGAACTGACCATCGTCAAGACCCCAGTACTGGGCGCTATCTGTGTGCGTATCGACTCGTTCAAGAAGTTCCGGGTGGCACGTCAGCAGGAAAACCTGGTTCGTATCCGCCAACTCGGAGATCGTCTGCAGCGTTCGAACGTGGTGAGCGGGGTCGAAATTCGTCATCGAGTCATCGAGCAACACAGGGAGCGACGATTCATGGCGACGAATCCGAGCAAGGCGAATCGCGAGGAACAGCTGCTCGGCGGTGGCTCGCGATAATTCCGCGGTACGTTGTGTCTGGCCATCAGCGAGCACCGACTGGAAGTCGAGATTGTCGAACTCGTTAGTGGAGTCAACCTCGGTATAGGCGTTGTCAGTGATTCGCGCGAAAATCTCGCTGGCTTCGTCGAGGAGTGGACCTGTCGTCCGGTCAATAAAGCGTTCGTGGAGTTCGTTCAGCAGGTACTCGGCGATGCGAGACGTCGCATACTCCTCGGCTAGCGGTTCGAGCCGACGTCGTCCCGCCTCGATCGTCGCATGTGCCTCGCGAACATCGTCATCAGAGGCGAGCTCTTCGAGCTCTCTCGTGAGCTCAACCCGGTCTTCAACACAATCCGATCGTTCCGTTTCAAGGCTCTCGATGGTTTCCCCAATCGTATCAAGTCGCTCCTCGATCGCCTCTCTATCAGCGTACGCCTCAACGACACGCTCGAACGCGGCAAGCGCCCAGTCGTCATCGTCGTCCTCTGAATCGCGGTACGACTCAAACGCTGGTTCGATGGCTGACGCCGTCAGTCGGCGCTTGAGTCGGACGCGAATCTCGTCGCGCTGTTCCCGCGCTTCTACGAGCTCGGTGACGCTCTCACCGCGTTCGAGGAACTGGTCGGCCGTACGAACGACAGTAGCTGAATCAGCAGTGGTGAGATCTGGTGCATCGTCCCACTCGGTTAAGAGATCACGGAGGTCATCTTTGTGACTGGTGACGGTCCGTTGGGCTGTCGTGACCGCCTGTGCGAGGTCGAGGTCGTCTTCGGTATTTTCGATCGTCGCGAACAATTTCTCTGCGTCTTCGAGCGGGTCGATATCGTCAGTATCGAGAACACCGAGTTCGGACATGGTATCGGCGGCTGCTGCGAGGTCTGAACGGAGGGTTTCCTCCTTCTCATCGAGGGCTTCGACGTCTCCTTCCAGCGTCGTGAGATCGCCTCGGAGCGAGGAGATGTCAGCATAGAACTCTCGTACGGCAGCAGGACTCGTATCGTTTGAGAGTCCGAGCTTCTCTCGGAGGGAGTCCAATTGCTCGGTCGGGGTCGAATACTCTGTTTCGAGATCCGCTTTTCGAGAGCGCAGTCCTTCAATATCGGCAGTCAGGCTGCGTTTGTCTGCTCGAAGCGTCTCGACAGATACGCCATCGACTCCAGGGGACTCGAATTCAAGCCGTGACGCGGCATACGCGCCGACGATCAGGGTTATCACGAGCGTGATGACGACACCAGGAATCGCGCCACCAACAACGCCCACCGCACTCCCCACAATCAGCGCGACTACCGTCCCACCCGCAGCGACGGGAAGCTGGTCACGAAGTGTGTGAGACGCCTCAGATGATGAGTCGGTTGCAGTGTCGATTTCCTGTTCCAGCTGTTCGTGACGAGCCGTTTTCTCGTTCAGGTTGCGCTTGACCTCATCTAATTCGGATTTGAGATCCTCACAGGAGCGCGTAATCGACCGAACCTCATCGCGAGAGAACAGGTCGGTCTCAACATCACGAACCCGGTCAAGCAAGGACTCGCCATCCCACCCAGGTTGCAAGTCCGCAGCCTGGGAGCGAAGTTTTCGACGCTCTTTCGCAAGCTCAGACCGTTGCTCTTGTAGTGAATTTACCCGCTCACGCCAGCCAGCGATTTCCCTGTTGTACGCCCGTATCGTAGACGTGGCATCCAGTAACCGGTCGCGATACGCTTCGTGATCCTCCGCACTAACCTGTCGAGCGAACGCTTCTTCCGCAGTCGTCAATTCCTCCTGCCCTTCCGCTAGCTGACTTTGCAGTTGCCGAGCGCGGTCAAGTTGGTCTGTCGGGAACGCATCGACTTTGTCAAGGTCGGCCCCATCAAGTTCAAGATTCAGCTCCTGAAGCGACTCGAACTCCTCGTATTCCGTGAGGACCGTGTTGAGACGGGTTTGTTCCGTTGTTAGATCAGCAATCTCCTCATCAAGTTCCGCGATGCGGGAATTCACATCGTCACGAGCAGCCTGTTTCCGGTCGTGCTCGTCGACCTGGGCGACGGCGGCGTCTCGTGCATCGACCCCCGACTGAATCGCATTAATTGGTCCTTTGAGGTCATAGACCGATCGTCCGTGTTTGCCTCCGATCGATTTCGCCCGATCACTGAATGCCTCTTGAATCTGTGGGATTTTGAGGACGTCACCATATGCTGCACCGAGTAGGATTGCTGACAGGCTAACGTCGTCATCAAGACTCGTTGGCAACCGCCGGAGTTCGTCGAGACTAATGGTGAAGAGCTGCTGGTACTGTGCGGGCCCTAGATTGCCGAACACATCCGAGAGTGCTCGATCGGGGGCACCATTGACAGGCGCTAGTGCAGGATCACCATAGCCAGTGAGTGCCAGTTCGTATTCAGCGCCGTCGACGACGACGTCGGCCGTGAGGTCATACTGGTCCGTTGCTGGCGGGAGACCATTGCCGCGAGGAATCCCATAGCCGAGATGGCGAACCGCTTCCATAAACGTCGTTTTCCCCGCTCGTTGCGGGCCAGCGATGACGGTCAATCCATCATCGACATTTTGGAGTCGAGCTCGCCTGAAGCATCCGAAATCGTCCAGATCGAAGTTCTTAATTCGCATTGTCCCTCCGCGTCGCAAGTTCGTCGATTGACCGAGTGACGGCGCGGTCAATCAGGTCGTCTAGCCGTTCCTCGTCCAACGCAATCCGGTCCTCTGAAACGTCTTCGTGTTCTTCGTCCGTCCGCCACTCCCAGACGTCACCTGTCCTCGCTCGCAGCGCAGCTCGTGCCGCGTCGTCCGCTCGTATCTCGTTGGAAAGCTCAACCAATTCGCTGATGATCTCGTCCGACTCTACTAACGTCTCAAGGTCTGGAAGCGGTGGCGCAGAGTAATCACGGACGGACTCGGTCCACACAAAGGGTGAAGCGCTACTGCTGCGCTCCCGCAGACGGTTGGCAAGCACATCCGTCGCTTCCTCATCAAGCGCTTCAGATAGCTCTCCACGGCCACTCAGCGTCCATCGACACACGAACCCCTCTGGCATCCAGTCTGTCTCAGCCACCGGCATCGGAAGGGTGTCAGTGAGAGAGTCCTGGTCCGCTACCCGAAGGTCTAACATACGCTCCTCGAGGTACCCTTCCGCATCTGCAAGGTTGCGAAGGGGAGT
This sequence comes from Haladaptatus sp. ZSTT2, assembly GCF_037081775.1. Lineage (NCBI taxonomy): Archaea > Methanobacteriati > Methanobacteriota > Halobacteria > Halobacteriales > Haladaptataceae > Haladaptatus > Haladaptatus sp. ZSTT2. The sequence goes on along the minus strand of NZ_JBAMHQ010000003.1, from coordinate 3,062 downwards.
ATCGTCGTCTGTGCTCGCAGTGCCGAGGTCGACTACGATTTCCTGCCAGACGATCGGGCTCGTCGGAACGAACTCGATGTCAGGGTCGCCACCTGCATCCACGTCGACGAGCAAACACCCGCCGATGGCAGTTTCACCAATATTTCGTCCTTGTGGTATCCCAGCGTACGCCGCTGGCGCTCCGTCGACGAGCCGTGGCGTATGGATGTGCCCGAGCGCCCAGTAATCGATCTGCTTTTGTGCTAAGTCGCTGGGCCCACAGGGGGCGTACCGCCGACCATCCGGATTCAGGCCCGTGTGGAGCAGGCCAATATTCGGGATTGCTGTATCCGGCGGTGTGTAGTGATAGTACAGAGAGTTGCTCTCCCACTGGCTTCCATAGGATTGTCCCATGATGCGGGCCTCCGGCTCGTCGTCGTTGGGGTACAGAACCGTCTCGACGTCGTCTGCACCGAACACGTGGACGTTATCGGGTAAGGGGAGTTTCTCTGCCCCTGCTCCCAGTGGATCGTGATTCCCGTGGACAACATAACACGGGATATCGGCGTCTTCGAGCCGTTCGAATTGATTGACGAGAAATTCATTCGCGTAGACTGAGCGCGCTTGCTGATCGTAGAGGTCGCCAGCGACAACGACGAAGTCGACGTCCTCGTCGAGGGCGACCTGGATAACTCGACGGAGGGCTTCGTGCGTCGCTCGCTGCAGGCGCTCAGCCAATGATTCAGATGCCGCTTCCACAGCGCGGAGTGGACTTCCGAGATGGAAATCCGCGGTGTGGAGGAACGTAACTCCCATTCAGTTGACTGTCATGTGAAGCTCATATCAAAGTTTCCTGTCTATCGAGACGACAGAACAAGTCCAATCGTATTAACCAACAGAATTATGCGAACCCCCCGATATTGTTGGTTAAGTCCTGTCCGGACGGTGAGTCCGATGCCGTACTCCGAACCGACAACCCCACCAGAACTGCCAGCCCAACTCGTAGAGCAACTCGACAACTGTGATATTGAGACACTCCGCGCAGCTGGCAGCTACGCCGAGGCACTTGCAGAATATCGAGAACGTGAAGCGCGATTACGCGACGCTGAGGAGGGCAACGCAGAAGGCGTCGACGAGCGTCCTGAAGATCTTCCGAATGACGTTCCAACGAAAGCCACTCTCACGGTAAAGGAGATCAACGACAACCAGTACTACTACTGGCAATGGAGAGATGGAGAGAAGATCAAGTCGAAGTATAAGGGGCCGGTGAGTCAGAGCGAATAATTAACCAACAAAATTGATGTCGTGCGTGGGTTGTTGGTTAAGATGGTGGCATCGATTGTCGGCCGAAGTAGGTCAAAAACAGTTATAGCTTAATCTTAAGATTAATCTTCAGCTTAGATTTAAGTCGGAGCAGTATGATGAGCCACTATGAGCGATCAATTCACCGACGCCCTTGACCAGACGGAGGAGGCACAAGCGGCGTACGCGAAACAGCTGGGGATTAAGCCAGATCGGATTCCCTTCACTGCCGAAACCCTTCCGAACGCCAGTATCGCCGTGCGAGTCAATCAAGATCTGCTCAATGAAGTAGCGAGTCACATACTCAATCGTGCTGGCCACATCTCGATCATCGATGAACGGGGTGCTGGGAAATCTCACTTCCGTGATCTCGTGTACGACGCTCTTTCAGATGGCCCTCGGAGCGAAGACTTTCGAGTCGCTCGAATACGCGAAGTGGAGTCCATCACAACACGTCGCTTCTATACACGCCTTCTCGACGAGCTCAATGAGTACGATGACCTTGAGATTCCAGAGTCCTACCCGCACGCCACAGACGAAGTTCGACAGATCGTCGAGGGGGTTGCCGACCAGCTCGAAGCCCTCGATATCGCGTGTATTATTCAGGTCGATCAACTCGAGGATGCAGCTCGGAATACACGGACCTTCGAGCAGCTACTAGCCGCGTTGCAAAGCGTTGGTGATCTCGGAGAAAGTGAGCCTGTATTCATTCTCTTCCTGTTCGGAACGGAACGTGCCGGTAATCGTATAGACGAACTGCGCGAGACACTCAGTTCGCGACTCGTCGCGAAGGATCGGACGCTGGAGCGGTTCGGGTTCGCAGAAACAGAAGAACTCATTGCCAGGTGGCTTGCCTGGGCCCGTGAGGAAGAGTACGATTCTGGATATCCGTCTGACCCCTACACGGCGAGTGCTATCGAGACCGTCGTCGAAGTCAGCGATGGGACTCCGCGTAATACTCGACAGAAGTGCTATCACGCATTCCGGGCTGGTGCGCAGCAATTCTCAGCCAAAAAGGACGTCGAGATTACGGATGAGACGTTAGACGAATATCTTTAATATTAAGCTTAAGAATAAGAGTGTATGAGCAACGACAATCCATTCGGCGAAGCGATGGATGACGCAGCGGAGGAAAAAGACCGAGTGGATCAGCAAGGTTCGTCGGACTTCGATACAGAACCCTACTACGACGCACTCAACACTGGCGTGAAGGACCACACGATTGGCGTCTCCGTAAGCGAAGAAATGCATCAGTTCTGGCGTGAACTCCAGGACACAGATGATGTCGACCTCAATCCGGCCCAGTCCATTCGGAATCATCTCGAGAATCTCGCCCATCGTCACCCGGACGTATTCGAACGAGCCATGCGGAAGCTCGAAATCGATCGGGAGATGTGACCGGACGGGATGACGAATATCTAACCGAGGTCGCGATTCCGCCCCTCTCACACAGCGGTTTTCCTGAGTCAACGTCAATTGTCCGTACGGTGGTGAATGTCTCCAACTCCCCTACACATATATAAATGAGCGGTGGACCAGCAACACCTAACTCAGGAAAACTGCTGTCAGACGACTCCAACTCTATCAGTTTCTCTCTAATCACCTAGCGGCAACTACTACTACTACCGTTACAGTTATGATAGCTAGTAGTAGTACCGCAGGTTCGACTTGAAGTGGACGCTACCTACTCTAGTGAGTAACTCGGGAAAACCGCTGTGTAAGAGGTAGAACCGTCTCTGGTACCCCCACCTTCGTGTGGGTAACTCAGGAAAACCGCTGTG
>NZ_JBAMHQ010000002.1:300000-404258 GCF_037081775.1 Haladaptatus sp. ZSTT2 | reverse complement strand
CCAAACCACGGGTCGAATCCGACGGCGATGGAGACGTACGCCGAAAAAGACGGCGACGAATACGTCTTGAACGGCGCAAAGACGTGGATTACGAATTCGCCCATCGCAGACGTGGCAATCGTCTGGGCACGCGACCGGTCTGACCCGGAGAAGCCGGTTCGTGGTTTCCTCGTCGAGACCGACCGCGACGGCGTGACGACGAACAAAATCGACGAAAAACTCTCGCTTCGTGCGTCGATCACGGGCGAAATCGGGCTGAGCGACGTGCGCATCCCCGAGGACAACGTCCTCCCCGGTGTTCGCGGGATGAAGGGGCCGCTTTCGTGTCTCACCCAAGCGCGCTACGGCATCGCCTGGGGCGCAATCGGCGCGGCACGTGACTGCTTTGAAACCGCCCGCCAGTACGCGCTCGACCGTGACCAGTTCGGGGGGCCAATCGCACGCTTCCAGCTCCAACAGCAGAAACTCGCGGAGATGGCCACCCAAATTACCACCGCGCAGTTGCTCGCGTTCCGTTTGGCCGAACTCAAAGAGCGCGGTGACATGCGCCCCCAGCACGTGTCGATGGCAAAGCGCAACAACGTCCGGATGGCGCGCGACCAGTCGCGCATCGCTCGTGAGATGCTCGGCGGGAATGGGATTACCGCCGACTACTCACCGATGCGCCACATGGCGAACATGGAGACGGTGTACACGTATGAGGGAACCCACGACATCCACACCCTCATCCTCGGCCACGACCTGACGGGGATTCCTGCGTACGAATAAGCTCGAATTTTCTCAGTCGGTACGCGACTCGACTTCTTCTTTCTGGAGGCCCCCAATGCGTGGGTGAGGTCGGCCGCCGTTCGTGACGACGATGGCGAGCAGAAGCTCGTCTGGCCGCGGGGCATCGTGGACGCGCACCTCCATCGCATCGTAGTGCGTCCGCACGTAGGCTTCGTCTTTGTAGTGGGTTGGCACGTCGAGCGTGGTGCCGTGGCCGCCGCGTTTTTTCGCGCTTGGGATGATTGCCTCACCACCGCCCACTTCAGCGCGAAGTGGCGTTCCGAGTTTTGGGTGGAGCAGCGCGGCGACGTGTTCGAGTTCGCCGTCACCGCCGACGATGCCACCCTTGCCGTAGCTCTCGACTTCGTCGGGGCCGCCGAGTTGCTCGACAGCCGCACGGGTAAGCGTCTCTCCCAACTGTTCACCCCAGTCAGTCAAGGCCCCAAGGTCGTCTTTCCACTGTCCCGCGTACGGGTTCTCGAAGACGGCGATAGCGGCCACTTTTTTCACGGGCGTATCGAGGTCGTGTTCGCCATCTCTGTGCGTTTCTTCTACCGTCACCACACGCTTTCTGATAGAGAGGTCTGGGGTCATGGGCGCACCTCCGCAGCCTGCTTTGCGGGGGCTGTGTTCCGACTCCGCGTTACGAGCAGCTCGCCGTCTACGAACACCTTGTCCACGGCGGGGTACTCCCCGTGGGCGAGGGTGTCGAGTGCGGTGTCTTTCGGCCCGCCTTTCGGTGCGCCCATCAAGACGAGATCTGCAGGTTTCCCGACTGCAATCTCACCCGTTTCGAGGCCGTGATGGGCTGCCGTCGTTCCGGTGGCGAGACAGAGCATTTCTGCCGCAGACACGCTCGTCATGCTGGCGAGGATGGCCGACTGGAGGAGAACGCCAAGTGGCGTTACGCCGGTCCCAGACGGTGTGTCAGTCCCGAGCTGCACACGGGCGAGGTCGTCGCGTTCTGCGGCCAGTTCGAGCACATCGACGGCGACACGCTGATTTCCGGCGAGCACGATGTCCAACACGAGGTCTGTCTCGGTCACGAGTTTCTCGACTTCCACGTCCGGAATCGGGGTTGGCCCGCCGTTTACGTGCGCTGCGATGTCGGGTCGGATGTCCATGAACAGGTCAGCATCCGTCGATTTCACGCCGGGGAGGCTGGTGCCGCCACAGTGCATGAGCACGATCATGTCGTGGTCGTGGCCCCACTCCACGAGGTTTCTGCCAAGCGTCCGGTCTTCGACGGGCATGAGGAATTTCAGGCGTTCGACCCCCTCTTGTGCCACGTCTTCGATGTCGGCTTCGGTCATCCCATCGCTCAGGATGAGGGTTCCACCACGCACCTTCACGCCGCCCGGTCGGTCGTTTTCGAGCGACTTTCGCGCGAGCGTGGCGAGGGCTTTCGCGCTTTCGACATCGCGGGGACGGCCCGGTAGGTGGGGTTCGCCGTTCGAAATCATCGACGTAATTCCCCCGTGAAGGTAGCTTTCACACCAGCCAATCGTGTTCTGGCGCGGGGTGAAATCCCCGAAAACGGGGTGGACGTGCGAGTCGATGAGTCCCGGCGTGAGCGTGAGTCCGTTCGCGTCGAGAACGGTGTCTGCGGTGGTCGTCGTTGCATCGAGTTCGCGGATGTACCCATCTTCGACGTACACCGATTCGACGCTGCGTCGAGGGTCATCGAGGTTCCCACTCACGACCGAACCGAGATTTTCGATGAGGAGGTCTGGCATCTCACTCACCTCGCGCTCGAATCGCCTTTTCCGGACCCTGTGGGGCGAAAATCCACAACTTCTTCCACTCCTCGTCGCCGGTGTTCTCGTGGTAGTGATGCACGCCCGGCGGGATGATTGCTGCCTGCCCGGCCGCAAGATCGTGGCTGTCGTCCTCGGTGACGATGCGCCCGGTTCCAGAAAGGACAAACACGATTTCTTCGACTTCCCGAACGTGTCTCGACCCGCGTGCGCCCGGGGCGATTGTCACGACGCCGACGCCGACGTTTTCGACGCCGAGGGTCTCATCTGCGAGTATCTGACTCGAGAGGTCGCCGCTCCCGAACGATGGCAAGTCAGCTAGGGTTCTGACGACGACTGTTGGCTCGTCACTCATATGAATCGCTCACCTTGTGCGTATCTCTGCGGCGGACGAGACGTTCCACTGGAGTTGTCTATTGGTACCATATCACAGAGTGATTCGGCCGAGTCGCTAAAAAGAATTATGTCTGCTGGATGCTCTTTGAGCCGGTCGTGCTATCCCGTTTTTTGGTCAACCAGTCCGCTCGTCGGATGTAGCAAGCGAGTTGTTCGTTTCTCCCCTTTGAGTCAGATTTATACAGATTGTAAACAAACATGGGGTAATGGCTACCCAAACTCGGTGCAAGCTCGACATTGTTGCCGAGAGATATGATTTAGATGCGGCTCTCCTTCGGTACGGGTCGCTTGACGAGCATTTGCTGACGAGGTGGACTGGTGCGGACGGCAATGAGCCTGCAGGCTATCGCAGCCTTGCAAAGTGGTTCAACTTACGACTGCTCACGCGCGTCTACGACGAACATGGCAGAGAGGTGACCGGCTCACGAGTCGAGAGCGATTATGCGGCGCTCACGGGGGGAGACGACATTGTCCGCGAGGAGGTGCTTGATGACATGCGCGCAGATGGCATCAATGCAGACCTGCTCGAAGCCGACCTCATCTCGTGGAGTACGATGCGCCAACACCTGAAAGAGTGTCTCTCTGGGACGAAGCCGATTGAAACGGCCAAAACTGAGTGGGAGCAAAAAAGCGTCAACGTGGCAAAGCACGTAAGCGCTTCGAAGGTCAGCGAAGCGCTCAGTTCGCTCGATACGAAACAGCGCTTGCCCGGGGCGTCTACCGCCGAAGTCGAAATGCAGGTGTTGCTGAGCTGTCCACACTGCATGACGCGCATCCCCTTTGAGGATGCCTTAGACCGCGGATTCATCTGCAAAGACCACCTGCAAGCCTCTGTCGCCTCAGAATAATCATGACTTGGAAACTTACGATTACGAACATCGCAGGTATTCGCACAGGAAAGGCAACCATCGAACCCGGAATCAACGCGGTTCGCGGCTCGAACTGGCAAGGAAAGTCGAGTCTCCTCACCGCAATCGAGACTGCGATGGGGACGGAGACGGTGTTGACCGAAGGCGAGACTTCAGGCGACGTGACGCTCGAAACCAAGGAGAAAACCGCCCGCGTTGACCTCACCCGAGAGAACGGGACTGTCGTGAGTCAGGGAACCCCGTATCTCACCACCGAACAACAGCAAACTGCCGCCCGCCTCTATGCGTTTCTCGACGAGGATAACGCGGTCAGACAGGCGGTCAGAAACGGCGAAAACATGGAAGCCGTCCTGATGCGCCCGCTCGATTTCGAGAACATAGACGAGCAGATTGCGACGCTCAAAGCAGAACGCAATCAGGTCGAAGCCGAACTGGAGCGCGCAGAATCCGCCTCGAACAAACTGCCCCAGGTCGAACAGCAGATTGCGAGTATCGAAGACGAACTTGATTCACTGCGGCGCAAGCGAAGTGACCTCGGAGATGGACAGACCGAAGGAGACGATGGCAAACGCGACGAGCTTGCGAACGCAAAAGCAGAGCGCGACCGCGTCGAAAACCAGATCGACCGCCTCGAACGGACGGTCGAACGAACCGAAGAAAAGCTCGCTGAGATACGCGAGCAACGAGACGAACTCACGATTCCAGAGACGCCAGACGACCTCGAAGCGGAACTCGAAACCCACCGCGAACAGTACGAACAACGGCGTCGTGACGCAGAGTTGTTGCAGTCGGTGTACGCGCCAACGAAGCGAATTCTCGACGAAAACCGCCTTGACCTCATTACCGAGGTCACCCACGAGTTGGCAGCAGACAGCGCCACCTGTTGGACGTGTGGCACCGACGCGACCCGTGCTGCGTTCGACGAGCACGTAGACAAGCTCCAATCGCGCGTGGCGAGCCTCTGGGAGGCAGCAAACGAACACGAAGCGCAGTTCAACGAACTCCAATCTCGGAAAGAAGAGCTCCGCGAGGCACAACAGCGCGTCGCAGACTTAGAAGACCAGCGTGCAGACTTAGAGCGCAGACTTGAAGAGCGGACGGCAAGCCTCAAAACGGCCGAATCTCGCCTTACAGAACTCGAATCGAACATCGAGTCGCTCTCTGAGGCCGTCAAAGAAGACGACGACAAACTGGCTGACGTGGACGGTGAAATCAAGTACGCAGAAGCGCGCCTCGAAGATGCACGTGAACAGCGAGAGACGCTCGAAACGCAGGCACAGCAAAAGGACACCTTGCAAGCAGAGTGCGACCGAATCGACGAGGAGATCGTCTCCCTTCGCACGCGAAAAGAAGCGTTGAAACAGCGCACCCGAGAGGCGTTCGAGGCGGCGATGCAGGAACTCATCCCGCGTTTTGCGGTCGGGTTCGAAACCGCACGGCTGACCAGCACCTTCGATTTGGTCGTCGCCCGCGACGGGCGCGAGGCGAGTCTCGATGCCCTGAGCGAGGGCGAGGTCGAACTACTCGGATTGGTGGCCGCGCTTGCGGGCTACGAAGCGTTCGATGTCGCGGACACGGTTCCCATCATGCTCGTGGACAATCTCGGCGGGCTTGCGGACGAAAACCTCCAAACGCTCGTCGAGTATCTCGAATCACGGGCAACATATCTGGTGGTCACGACCTACCCCGAACACTCCTCGTTCGAGGGACACACCATTAACCCCGGCGAGTGGACTGTCGTGTCTCCACAATCACCGTAACGTCCCTGCTGTTTGTGGCTGTCGCGAATTTGTGCGTGAGTGGGAACTCTAGCGTATCGTGAGCACAAGCAGCGTGCTGGCTCACCATCCGATTTTATAACTATCTTTACTATATCTAGATGATGATGAGTTCGTTGTCATCACAATCAGTTGATTGTAGTGCGTTGAAAATTCCTCTTCGCCATTGTCGTATTCATTCTTAGAATTACTTCAAAAACATCGTAATTTGAGAGTTAAGTTGGTATCCGGCTGAATATTAAAATTAATACGCCATTCGTAACGTTCTCTCTTGATAGTGCGAAATGGTTCCGGCGAACAATCCGCTATCAAACCACTCGATTTTTACTTTCAAAATACTGTGGGCTCCAAAAACTACTAATTATTTTGGGGTGTTTGGATATTCTCTCACAACAGTCTGGCCGTACTCTGAAAGTGGCGTATCCCGATCTGATATTGGGGCGTGTGAACACGTCTGTTGAAAGTTGACACCACAATTTCCGCTGTTTTTAGCCTGCAGGCCCGCGAAACTTTCGGCTGCTCGTCGGTTTCTCTGCCGTCGTCTTTGGCACATCGACGGTGGATCCGACATACTTTGACGCCAATACTGCGGTAGTCGCTCCGCTGAAACGTGGCACACCACTATTTCCGATGTTTTAACCCGCTGACTGCGTGCGAAAAGGAAACCGTACTCACTCGGCAGAGAACGGCGTCTGACCGCAGCTACAGGTCGCCCCTGAAAGAACCTCGCTCGCTTCGACGCGCTCACCACACACTTTGCAGATCACTTCGATGTTGGCGACGACGAGGAAGTCCTCAAAACTCATAGAATCCTCGGTGCGTGAACTCTCGACGGCGTCTCGGGTGACCGCCTGTATTCGGCCACGCAACCGTTCGATTGTCTCTCGAGGATCTTTTTTTGTCACCGCTCGCTCTACGTCGTGGTACTTCTGGAGGAACGTATGTACCGCTTGGTGGGTGACGAAGTCGTTCAAAACGGTCTCGACGTCGACGCCATCGCGTTCGAGCGAACGCTGTGCCTGCGTCCGGTCACCGCTGCTCACGTCGGTGTCTGTGAGGAGTCGGTAATAGTTCGCCACCTCGCCTTCGAGCGGCGTCATCCCAGCCTCTACCATCGCTGCTTCGAGAATGCGTCGGTTGATTTGATGAGCGAGTGACCGGAGGCTTTGCTGGTCGCCGTTTTCTCCAAGCCAGCGGCTTGGCAGTTCTTCAGCTAACTGCGGAAGGTCGTACTCGGCCAACACCCGCCCGACTTTATATCGCGTGGCGGGGATGTCGTCGTTCATTGCTACTCCCTTTTTGTTGCGGTGCGTATTAATTTCCTCTTCTCGCTCGCAGTGGCCCGTGCCCATTTCACGGCGACGGTGCTGGTCGGAGAACTCTCGCTTGGTCAGGTTTTATCTCGCTGTTGTTCGTTGTTGCCATATGCATCCAGTGTCGTCGTGGACCTATTCACGACCCAGCCGTGCGTATTGCATACGTTCTTCGCCGCGTCCGGACGCAGCTTCAGAGAGGTGTTCGGATGCCTACTAAAGCGCTCGAAACGCTCAAATCACTCGTCGGGGAAACCCGCGAGACGGTACAGGAGTTTCGCGTCGAACGCGGAAAAATCGTCGAATTCGCAGCGGCGATTCACGCAACGAATCCGATTCACACGGACGTCCAGGCGGCCCGCGAGCAGGGGTATGCTGACGTGGTCGCACCGCTCACGTTCGCAAAGACCTCCTACTTCCCACACAACCGTCCGGAGGGAATCGACGAAAATCTCGGCTTCGACCTCGGTTTCGAGCCGTCGCGCATCGTCCACGGCGAACAGGCGTTCGAGTACGAACGACCCCTCGTCGCCGGAGACGTGTTAAACGGAGAGACGACGCTCACCGACGTGTACCAACGCGAGAGCAACCGTGCGGGGACGATGACCTTTGCGTGCTACGAAACTCGGTTCGTAGACCGCGACGGAGATCTCGTTCTCACAAGCGAAACTACCCGCATCGAAACGGGACAGGCCATCTCGGAGGCCGACGATGCGTGAGTTGGCTGTCGGTGACGAGGGGCCAACAATTCGCGTCGATGATCTCTCTCGTCCGGATTTCGTCCGGTATGCGGGCGCGAGCGGCGACTTCAACCCGATTCACTACGACGAACCGCATGCAACCAGCGCCGGAAACAAGAGCGTGTTCGGTCAGGGCATGCTGACCGCCGGGATTCTCTCGAATGTGCTCACCGAATGGTTCGATATTGGTTGTATCACGCGCTTTGAAACGCGCTTTACTGGCCAAGTGTGGCCGGGCGACTCGGTCATCGCAACCGGCGAAGTCGTGGCAGTCTCCGAAGACCCTCCCTCGGGCTACGAACTCTCGCTCACTGCGGAAACCGACGATGGGCGAACCGTCATCACGGGAAGCGCGACGGTTGAGCAGACGGATTAACCCGATTCGTGGATGACGCCGTCCGTAAATAGTTTCTCGACCGTCTCTTCGTCGTAGAGTTCAGCGAGTAGCTCGCGGCTGTGTTCGCCGAGTCTGGGAGCCGGACGGCGAATCGAAATCTCATCGCGCGACAGTGAGAGAGGTGACGCCGTCAACGACAGTTCTCCAAAGCGCTCGTGGTCTATCGTGACGAACGTGTCGCGGTGGGCGTACTGCTCCATCGCCGCGGCCTCTGCGATGGTTTGTGACCGCGCTGCGGGGATGTTGTGGGCGTTCAGCGTCTCAACCGCTTTTTCTGTGGGGACGGTCGAAAGCCACTCCTCGAACAGCCCGGTTAATTTCTCTGCGTCCGCCATTCGCCCGGCATCCGTCGCGTACCGTTCGTCTGCGAAGAGGTCGGGGCGGTCTAGGAGCGTACACAGCCCTTCCCAAATTCGGTCTGAGTAGAGCAAGAGTCCCACGCAGATGTAACCATCTGCGGCGGCGGCCGCACCGTAGAGCATGTCGGGGTCGAAGAAGGCATTCCGACCGCCTGCGCGGGGTTTCTCGCCAAGGTTGTTGTAGTATTCGTAGGCGGCATCCATGTTGTGGGCGAGCGATTCGAGCAGCGATACATCCACTAGCTGCCCACCTTCGCCGCGGTCTGCGGCCCTGAGCGCCCCCATCGCACTCAGCGCGCCGCTGTAGGCCGCAAAGTAATCTGCGAGCGAGGACTGTGACCGGATTGGCGGCCGGTCGCTGTCGGGATAGCCGTGGAGTTGGGCGAATCCGGAGAGATGTTGGACGAGCGTGTCCAATCCCGGATTGTTCGCCATGGGCCCTGTCTCACCGTAGCCGGTGATGTGGACATAGACGAGATCCGGGTTCAACTCGCGCAGCGTATCGTAATCAACGCCAAGCCGCTTTGCGACGCCGGGCGGCCAGTTCTGGACGAAAATGTCGGCCACTTCGACGAGGTCGTAGAGCGCAGCGAGTCCGTCATCATGTTTGAGGTTGAGGGCAAGTGCGCGTTTGTTCCGGTTGTAGAGTTCGAACGGTGGGCTGAACGGCTCGCCATTGAGTTGGCGGCGTTCGGTGCGATAGGTCTCCCCTGTGGGCGGTTCGACCTTGACCACGTCCGCCCCCATATCTCCGAGAAAGGTGGCACAGAGCGGCCCCGCGATCACTTGTCCGCAGTCTATGACGCGGACGTCACTGAGTGGCATATCTAGCTCTCACGCTCCACTCATACAGTCTTGTCGGCATGTACCATGCGAAAAGTTATACTGGTCCCTCCCCGGAGTGTGAGTACGAACGCAATGGCGACACTCACAGACATGGCTAGCGCGATCTCTGCGGCGCTATCCGATGGCGACAGCATCTATCTGGCCGGATTCACGCATCTCATTCCCTTTGCCGCCGGTCACGAAATTATCAGACAGGAGTACCGCGACTTAGAAGTCATCCGCGCGACTCCGGACCTCGTCTACGACCAACTCATCGCCGCGGGCTGTGTCCGCAAGGCAACGTTCTCGTGGGCCGGGAATCCGGGCGTTGGGAGCCTACGCGCGTTCCGCCGCGCGGTCGAAGACGGCGTTCCGAACGAAATCGACCTCGAAGAGTACAGCCACTACGGTACGACTGCCCGCCTCTACGCGGGTGCGACGGGGCTTCCGTTCATCCCGCTCAAGACGTTCGCTGGCTCCGACCTGCCGAAGGTCAACGACAACATCAGACCGGTCGAATCTCCGTTCAGCGACGAGACGGTGTACGCCGTGCCGCCACTCAATCCTGATGTGACCGTCGTCCGCGCACAGCGTGCAGACGAATCGGGGAACGCCCATCTCTGGGGCATTCCCGGCGAGCAAAAAGAGGCCGCCCTCGCCGCGAAGACGGTCATTCTGAGCGTCGAAGAAATCGTAGACGAATCGGTGATTCGCTCAGACCCGAATCGGACGCTCATCACGGCCGACGACGTTGATTTCGTCGTCGAAGAACCGTTCGCCTCCCATCCCTCGTACGCACAAGGCTACTACGACCGCGACAACGAGGCCTACATCGAGTGGGACGACATCTCGAAAACCCACGAGTCGCTCACCGAGTGGCTCGATGAGTGGGTGTACGGCGTCGAAGACAGAGCCGAGTACGTGCGCAAACTCTCGACAGACCGCGTGCTCTCGCTCGGAGCGGGCAACAACTACGGCGTGCCAATCAACATGGGTGGAAACTAATGGACTACACAGACACGGAACTGATGATGACGGCGGCGGCGCGACAGCTAGAAGACGGCGACTCGGTGCTCGTCGGCATCGGCGTGCCGAATCTTGCGTGTAACCTCGCAAAGCGAACCCACGCCCCTGACCTGCAGATGGTGTACGAATCAGGAACCATCGACTCGAATCCTGATTCGCTCCCGCTTTCGATTGGCGACCCCGTTCTCGCGGCGGGCGCAGCGAGCATCGAGTCGCTCATGGGTGGGTTTAGCTACTACCTCCAAGCCGGACGCATCGACGTGGGCTTTCTCGGCGGGGCGCAAATCGACCGCCGGGGCAACATCAACTCGACGGTCATCGGCGACTACGACAACCCGAAGGTGCGCCTCCCCGGAAGCGGCGGGGCCTGCGAGATTGCGAGCAACGTCGAACGCACGCTCATCATCACGCCCCACCAGCGCCAGCGCTTCCCTGAAGAAGTCGACTTCATCACGAGTCCGGGCTACATCGAAGGCGGCCGCGAAGCACACGGCCTGCGCGGCGGCCCGGAAGCCGTCATCACCGACAAAGCCGTTATGGGCTTCGAAGACGGCGAGATGGTGGTCGAATCCCTCCACCCCGGCGTCACCCGCGAGGATGTCCAAGAAGCCACGGGCTGGGAACTGCAGTTTGGAGACGACGTGAGCGAAACAGAGCCACCGACAGACGAAGAACTCAGACTCATCAGAGAGGAGTTAGACCCGGACGGGGTCTACCTCTAAACAGGGCGGAATTTCGCGCCGTAACGGACGATGCCTTCTTGTTCGAACATCTTTCTGACCACCGCTTCTACGCGGTCGCCGCGGGCGAATTCGTGGGGGTCGCAGTCGGTCAACATGCCCGGCACTCTGACGCCCTCGTCAAGTTCGACGAGCACCGCACCGATTGCGTCTTCGGCTTCGAGCAGTGCTTCGAATTCGGGAGGTGCGCCGCCTTCGATGACGGTGTGGGCGACAATCGTGCCCGTACCTTCCGGTTCGATGCGCTCGAACGCCGCGACCGAGGCGCACGTCGCACACGCACCTTCGGGCGGGAAATTGAACGCTTCACAGTCGGGACACTGACCCACGACGAGTCGGTATCGGCTATCAAGTTGCTGCCACCAGGTTGGAATGCTTACGTAGGCTCCCATCAGTTCTCACCCTCCACGTCGAGGTAACCGCGTTTTCGCAAATACTGTGCATACGAGATATCGACCGCCTCTCGCGCCCAATCACCGTCGAGGCGACCAGTAAACGTGAGTGCGTCTGCGCCCGCGCCGTCACCGTAGCTGAGGACGGTTACCTCATCTTCGCCGTCGTTCCACGCCGCGAGCAACGAGAAGAGTGCGCTCGCCGCGCCGAGGTCACCGAGCGTCCGGGCAGCGTGGTACGGTGTAACGTCTCCCGATAACGTGCGTGCGCCGCGAGACGGTAGGCTTCCGTCAGGAGCGGTGAGCGCCACCGCGTCGGCGACGGATTCGAGATTGCTCGCCGCGCCCGAAACTGCGTCAGTGTAGGCGTCGCGCTCGTAGCCAGTCGCGTTGTACGCTTCGCTCGAACTCGCTCCGCGTTGGCGAAAGCGCGTGCCGGGATACTCACGGGCGTAGCTCGCAACGTCGGTGACCGACACGTCGCCGGGTGCGGCCACGAACGCGACAGCGCCTGCCCCCGCGGCGTGATCGAGGCCATTTTTCGGGGCGGCCTGCGGGGAGTCCGCCGCAACGGCGAGCGCTGGACCGTCCGCTCTGAGCCCGGTAAGGAGGGCGCGCGTTCCGGCGCGTGTCGATTGCGTGTGCACCGAAATTTCGACATCTCGAGAGAGACCGAGAATCTCTGCGACCTGTACACCAACGTCGCCCTCGTCAACCGGCGGCGTCGTGGTTGCGAAGGCCAATGCCGTGAGGTCGTCGCGGCTGTGTGCCGAGTCTGCGAGCGCCTTGCGGGCGGCTTCGACAGCCATCGTGACCGTGTCCTCGTCGCCCGAGAGCACGCGCTTTTCTGCGACGCCGCGGGCGCTGAAGCCGCCGAGGGCGTCGCCGATGGTCTCTGCCGTAATTCGATAGCGCGGGATGTACGCGCCGACGCTTTCGACGTTCATGCCCATCCCTCCTCGAAGACGTGGACGGCGACCGAACCGCCGGAGCCACCCACGTTGTGGGTGAGGCCCCTTGAGAGGCCGTCCACCTGTCGGTCACCCGCCTCACCGCGGAGCTGTTTGTAGATTTCGACCACTTGGCCCGTGCCGGTCGCGCCAATCGGGTGGCCCTTGCTCTTGAGGCCACCAGAGAGGTTTACTGGGCGCTCCCCGTCCGGCATCGTCGCACCGGATTCGATGTACGGTCCGGCTTCTCCCTCTTCACAGAAGCCAAGGCCTTCGTAGGCCAGCAGTTCGGCAATCGAGAAGCAGTCGTGGACTTCTGCGAAGTCGATGTCTTCTGGCGAACAGTCTGCTTCCTCGTAGGCTTGTTCCGCGGCCTTTTCGGTCGCGGGAATGCCCGTGAGCGTCGGTCGCTGGAACAGTCCAACTCGCCCGCTCGCCTGCCCGCTGCCGGTCACGCGAATCGGGTTGTCGGTGAGTTCTTCTGCGACCTCGCGGCTGGCGAGGAGAACTGCGCTCGCGCCATCCGAGGTGGGACAGCAGTCGTAGAGATTCAGCGGGTCTGCGACCGTCGTCCCCTCGATAGCGTCTTCGAGCGAGCACTCGAAACCGAGGTGCGCGTGTGGATTTTTCGCGCCATTCGCGTGATTCTTGTAGGCGACGTGAGAGAGTTGTTCGCGCGTCGTTCCGTGTTCGCCCATGTGCGCGTCTGCCATCTGGGCGTAGACGCCCGCGAACGTCGTCCCGGCCATGCGCTCCCACTCGGTCTCGCCGGAGACGCCGAGCCAGAAGCGCGTGCGGTCGCTGCTCATGTCGTTCATCACTTCGACGCCACCCGCGAGCGCCGTGTCCGCGGCTCCTGCGCGGATGGCGAGAATGGCCTGTCGAAGCGCCACGCCGCTCGCCGCACACGCGTTCTCGATGCGCGTACACGAGGTTCCATCGAGGCCCACGTGTTCGGTGACGCTCGGACCGACCAACCCGAGTTGGCGACCGCCAACGCCGAGCGTCCCGATGTACGCCTCGTCGATACGTCGTCTGTCTAGCTCACCGTCGGTCGAGTCGAGCGCGTGCTCGAACGCCGTCTTGAACAGTGAGCGATAGGACTCAGTTGGAAACGAGCCGAAGTCTGACTGGCCCGCACCAACGAGATACACCTCTCGCATACCTGAAGGTCATCGGGGAGTGTGTAAACTGTTTCCATTCGACAGGGAAAAGGAGGGGTTAGTGCTGTTTCTCGGCCACTGCGTTTGCCTGCCCAATCGTCGTCGAGGGCACGCGCAGTTGCACGAGGTAGAGGACAATCGCCGCGGCGACGAGGCCGACGCGAACCATGACGTTTGGATACACCATCGCCCCGACACCAAGCACGAGGAACACAGCACGCGTGACGAGGCCAATCGCGCGACTCGACAGCGGTCGTTCGTAGTAGTTGAGGCCGTGGGTAATCGCGATGGCTCCAAGGATGGCGAGCGTTCCGGAGACGATGGTTTCAGGCGTGAACCCACCGAGGACGAGTTCGGGGTTGTAGATGAACGCGAAGGGCAACACGAACAGCGGTGTTGAGAGCTTCAGCGCCTCCAAACTCGTCTTCCAGAAGTTCGACTCGGCGATGCCAGTCACCACCACCACCGCAATCGCAATCGGTGGCGTGATGCCAGATAGAATCGCCGAATAGAACACGAAGTAGTGCGCCGCGAGGTTCGGCACGCCGAAGTCGCTCACGAGCGTCGGCGCGATGAGCAACGCGACGATCGTGTACGCGGCGACCGTTGGCATTCCAAGCCCGAGGATGATGCAGATAATCATCGCCATGACGACGCCGATTGCCATGACACCACCCGAAATCCCGATGAGTGCGAGCGAGAACTTACTCGGCATGCCCGTTGCCATCAGCAGGTCAACGATACCGTTTACGGCAGCGATGATGATGGCGATTGGTGCAATCGAGATGGCTCCGTAGCGAAGTCCGCGAATCGTCGCGGCCGCATTCTCTTTGACCGTCTCGCCGACGGACTCTTGCTTGCGGAAAATGCTCAGCGCGATGGGAATCCCACCGCCGGTGAGCACCATTGTCACGCAGGTGATGAGCGCAGAGGTCATCACGGTGAACTGTGCAACGCCGAGGGCGTACATGAGCACCGCGAACGGAATTCCGAAGCGTGCGGCTTCCACGAGCGGGTGGAAGCCGTCGTTCAGTTCGTCTATCTGTGACTCGATGTCGAGGTCGGCAGCGGTGAGCTGGCGGACGCTCATGTAGTGGACACCGATGGAGACCGAGACGAAGAAGATGAGCGCGGGAATGATGCCCGCGATGACGACTTGGATGTAGGTAATCCCGAGCAGCGACGCCATCACGAATGCGGCCGCGCCCATGACTGGTGGCATGATTTGTCCGCCAGAGGAGGCAACGGCTTCGATGCCGCCTGCAGTCTCCGATTTCATGCCGCTGCGCTTCATCAGCGGGATGGTAAACGAACCGGTCATCGCGGCGTTCGCCGTCTGTGCGCCGTTAATCGAGCCGATGATGAGGCTCGAAATGACCGCAGACTGCGCGACGCCGGATTTGACGAATGTTGCCGCGCGAAACGCGATGCGCATGATGATGTCGAACGCACCGAAGGCGCGAAGCAGTCCTGCGTACAGCAAGAACAGCGCGACCCACGCGGCGACGATTTGCGTAATCGAGCCGAAAAAGCCGTCGTACTCAAGCACGAGCAGGTTGACGATGCGGTCTAAGCTGAACCCGCCGTGTTTGAGCAGTCCGGGGAACAGATACCCGAAGGCGGCGTAAATCAGCGCGAGGACGATGACGGCAAGGAACGCTCTGCCGAACGCGCGGTAGGTCAGATAGAGGATGACGACGGTGAACACCGCCGCCAGTGAGTACTCGTGGGGGAGCGCGTAGCCCGTTCGAATCGTCGAGAGGACGTCGTAGTTTACGTACACATACACAGTCGTTACGACTGAGACGATCCCCGAAGCACCGAGAAGGAGCAAGTCGAGGTACGCGCCGTCTTCGAGTGCCAGCAGTTCAGAGACGAGATAGACGAGGATACCGCCGCCGAGGAACAGCACACCGTACTGGGCCCGTGGGATCGCTTGCGTATACGCATAGCTGATGACTGCAACCCAGAGCGCCACCGACAGCACGGTGAGTGCGTTGTTCGCGATGTGCTCTCGGGAGCGGGTTAGTGGAGAGCGAAGCGGTGAGTGTTCCGACATGAGAACGCCTCAGGCTTGCGGTTCGCCACGCGTCCAGTCGTCGTTCCACGCGTCGTTCTCTTTGAGGAAGTCCGCCACGCCCGGATGCACCGGTGCGTCTGGCAGATAGCCGTCGGTCATGTTCTCGAACTTCGAGTGGTCGAGGTATGACGGCTGGCCCTCACGGACTTGTTCGTAGTGGTCGTGGCTCAGTTTGGCGAGTTCGTAGCCAACGTCCACGGACATGTCCTTTGCAAAGTGGAATTGGAACGCAGACGGCCACGTCCCCATCGTGTCAGAGCCGACGTCCTGCTCCCAGCCGTAGGTATCGACTTCTTGGAAGCTCGTCCCTGCCGTCTTGTTGATGCCTTCTTTGAACTGGTCGGTGACTTCGATGGAATGGAGTTTCGCCCGGGCGTCGACTTCGGTTGCCCAGCCGGGGAGGTTCACGTAGTTCGCGCCGTAGGCGACGATGGCGTCGACACGACCTTCTTCGATTGCCCCCGCGATGTCGCCCGTGTCCGCGTCCACGACGTTCGGCTCGATGTCTTCCCAGACACCGGCGTTCTTGAGCACGGCTTCGGTCATCTGACGCAGACCCCAACTTGGGGGGAGCGGCCAGACGTTTTTCCCGATGAGGTCGTCGGTCGTCTCAATGCCCGAGCCTTCCACTGCCATCCAGTGGAGGTGGAGCGTCGCAATCATGAACCCCTGATATGGGAGACTTTCGACCGGTTGCTCTTCGAACGGTGGCTGGTCTGCCATTGCCTGAGCCAGTACGAAGTTGCCCGCGGTGAACGCGTCTAAGTTGCCCTGGTCGTACTGTCGAATGCTCGCTGGGTCGCCACCCGTCTCTTGGGTGTTCCAGCTAATCGTCTCGGATTCTTCGCTCACGACGCGCTGGAACGCTTGACTTGCCTGTCCCGTCGTCGTACTGCTGCCCGGAACGCCAACGGCGAGCGAGGTCGAACCCCCGCCGCCGTTTCCATCGCCCTCGCCCGAGCTACTGCCACCAATACTACCCAAACAACCAGCCAGTCCAAGTGCACTTACGCCTGCCAGACTCTTCAGCGCATTGCGCCTGCTAATGTCAGCCATAGTCTAAACGTCTCATCGTGCCACATAAGTGTTCCCCTTCATTATTCGGGAAGGTTTGGAACGTCCAGTTTCTAGTCAGATTTCGTCATCCACTCACTCGCTTGTGGCTCGTAGGGGTCGGTCGGAATCTCGATGAGCGTTGCGCCCTCGCTCGTGCGTGCGCGGTCGAGTTCCGCCTGGATCTCCGTCGACGTTTCTGCACGCCGTCCGGTCAGACCCATCGACTCCGCAAGTGCGACGAAATCAATCGGGGCGTCGCCCCAGCCGTACGCCCCGTCAGAAAGGCCGTAGCTTCGGGCAGCCTCCTCGCTGATAATCGCATAATCGTGGTTCGTGAACACGACCACCGTCACGTCGATGGCTTCTGCGGCAAGGGTGTGCAGTTCGTGAATGCACATCATCAGCCCGCCGTCGCCGTTGAGCGAAACCACATCGCGTTCTGGGTTGGCCACCTTTGCGCCGATGGCGGACGGGAGGCCAGTTCCCATCGTCGCCCACGACCCGGGGTTGACGTAGCTCCGGGCATCGTACGCCGGAAACGCGACGAGCGTCCAGATACGGAAGCCACCGGCGTCCGCGGTGACGATTGCGTCGCGAGGGACGCCGTCGCGGATGGTCTGGAGGGCTTCGACGGAGGTGAGTACATCCGAGTCGTTCACCAGCGCGTCGAATCGCTCTTGGTCTGCCGCGCGTGCGGTGCTGGCGCGTTCTGCGCCATCGCTGTGCTTCGCTGGGAGCGCGTCCACGAGCGCCCGAAGGGTCCGGTCTGCGTCTCCGACGATACCGACCGCCGGGTCGTAGCCCGTCCCGATGTCGTCTGCGTGGTAGGTGACGTGAATCAGCTTCTCGGGGAAGTCGTGTTTCCACTTCCCGGTCGCTACGGCGTCGAAGTCCGTTCCGACGGCGAGCAGCGTGTCGGCTGATTCGAGCACGGCTGCGACTTCTGGACTCGTCCCGCCACAGAGCACACCCGCAGAGAGGTTGTGGTCTTCGGGGAAGGTTCCTTTCCCCTTGTACGTCGTGACGACAGGTGCGTCGATGTGCGCGGCAAGCTCTTTGAGTGACGTAGACGCCCCACTCGCTCTGATGCCACCTCCGGCGAGAATGGCTGGGCGCTCAGCCTCTGCGAGGAGAGAAACCGCGTCGTCGAGTGACGGATTCTCGCGGTCGGTGGTGGTTTCCGTCACTTCATCTGCCGTCGCTTGGGTCACATCCATCGGCAGGAAGTTTTTCGGGATGCCGACGCGGACGGGACCTTTCGGATGCGAGGTCGCTTCTTCGAGGGCGCGTTCGACCACCGCGACCGCGCTCTGTGGCGTCTCGACTAGCAGGTTCGCCTTGACCACGTTGTCGTAGGTGTCCGGTGGCGTTTCGTGAATGCCGTCGCCACCGCGCACCTCGGGTTCAGTCTCGACGGCGATGTGCACGAGCGGCGTGCAGTCGTTGAGCGCGTTCTTGAGTCCGTTCATCGCGTTCATGTCGCCCGGGCCGGGAATCACGACGGTCGCGGCGGGGCGGCCAGTCGTCTCGGCGTAGCCCCACGCCTGATGGCTGACCGCGGTTTCGTGGCGCGCGACCACGTAGCGGATGCCGTTTTCGGCCATCGCCTGATTCAGCGGTAGGGTTTGCTTTCCGGGGATTCCGAACACAGCGTCGATACCACCTGCAGCGAGCGTTTTGACGACTGCGTCACCGACGCGCATCTACGGCACCCTCGTGTGGTCGGCGGGCGTGCGTCGCGGTTGTCTCGTGTGTTGCATCATCCCGCCGATTTCCGCAATTGCCTATTAAGTGTTGCTCCGTGGGAGCGAGTGCCATGAGTTATATCGGAGGAGCCTACACATGGGTTGTATGCAACCGCTTGACGACCTCGTGGTCGTCGACGCGACGCAGGCACTCGTGGGGCCGCTGGCGTCTCAGACGCTTGGCGACCTCGGCGCGGACGTCATCAAAATCGAGCGGCCTGGTCACGGCGACCTCACCCGGACGTACTCCCCAGCTTACGGCGACGAACTCTCTGCGTACTTCGTCAGCCTCAATCGCAACAAACGCAGCCTGACCCTCGACCTCACCTCGGCCGAGGGCCAAGAAATCCTCCACGACCTCGTCTCGGAGGCGGATGTGTTCATCCAGAACTTCGCCCCCGGCAAGGACGAGGAGTTCGCCGCCGATTACGACACCCTCAACGAACTCACCGAGGACCTGATCTACTGTGACGTCTCCGGCTACGGCAACGACAGCCCGTACGCAGACGAAAAGGCGTTCGACATCATCCTCCAAGGCGAGTCGGGCATGATGAGCATCACCGGCACGGAAGACCAGCCGGCGCGGGTCGGCATCTCCATCTGTGACATCTCGTGTGCGATGACCGCCATCTACTCCATCATGACCGCGCTGTATCACCGCGAACGGGCGGGCGAGGGCCAATATATCGACCTCGCGTTACTCGACACGAGCTTTCAGTTCCTCCTCTATCACGTTACGAACTACTTCGCCACCGGCGAGAACCCCCAACGGATGGGCACGCGCCACCCGAGCCTGATGCCGTATCAAGCGTTCGAGACTGCAGACGCCTACATCATCGTTGGCGTCATCAGCGAACGCCACTGGCCGGGCTTTTGCAAAGCAATCGGCCACGAAGAGTGGATCGACCTGCCCGAATACGCCACCTTCGCAGACCGCGTCGAAAACCGCGGCGAACTCGATGCGATTCTCGACGACATCTTCGCAGAACTCACGACCGAAGAGTGGCTCTCCATCCTCGGTGAAGAAGACGTGCCGTGTACGCCCGTCAATTCGGTGGGCGACCTCATCGACGACCCACACATCGAAGCCAAGGACATGGTCGCAGAGATGGAACACCCCGACCTCGGCACGTTCAAGTCACCGGCGAACCCGGTCAACTTCTCGTCGCTCGACACAGACGCGGCCGAGGCCCCGCCGCGTCTTGGCGAACACACGGATGAAGTACTTTCCGACCTCGGTTACGACGACGCCGCGCGCGAACAGCTGCGCGCAGACGGAGTTATCTGAGTGGGAGCACTCCCGTCCGTATTCTCTGGGGAACTCCTCGCGCTCGGCGCGGCGCTCATCTCGTCGGTCGGCTACGTGAGCGCCCGACGGGGCCTCGCAGACGCGTCCGCCGAAGTGTTGGTGACGGCCACCACGCTCGTGAGCGTCGTTCTCTTACTCCCGTTCGTTTTTCTGTCGGGCATTCCCACCCTCTCACCGGAGGCGGTTGGCGTGTTCATCGCAAGCGGGATTCTGGGGTCGGGACTTGGCCGGTTCATGCTGTCTCACGTTATCGGCAAAATCGGTGCGGGCGTGACCCACGCCGTAAAGAGTGCGAGCCCGGTGACTGCAGCCGTGTTTTCCGTCCTCTTTCTCGGTGAAACGCTTTCGCCACCGCTCGCCGTTGGCATCGTCATCGTCGTTCTCGGACTCATCTTGCTGACTCGCAGGCCGCAAGCCGAACCCACCGAACCGACCGCAGACACCACCACGACGGCGATTCTCGCGCTTGTGATCGTTCTCTGGTTCGGCGTCACCCCCGTCATCAGAAAGTTCGGACTTTCAGTGCTTGGAACGCCCCTCTTACCGGCGCTCACCCTCAACTTCGCCGCCGGGTTGCTCGTCGGCGTGGTCATCTCCCTGTACACTGATTCGAGTCAACTGCGACGCGCCGTCTCTGGGAAGGCACGAAACTACCTGCTTCTCACCGGCGTGTGTTGGACCGTCGCCATCGGCGCGTACTTCACCGCGCTCTCGCGGGCGGACGCCGTCGTCGTGGTTCCGATTTTCAATTCGAGCCCGCTGTTCACCGTCGCGCTCAGTATTTTCCTCCTCGGTGAGCGCGAAGCGGCCCGCCCGAGTACGCTCATCGGTGCCGTCGTCACCGTCGTCGGCGTGGTGCTCATCACGCTCGGCTGAGGGCTCGTTCTGCTTCGTATCGCACAGAGCCGGCTCGGTGGGCTGTCGTTGCGGAAAACGCCGAAGGCAACCCATTGGTGACCGTTGCGACCCAATACGAAACGATTCAGCGACTTTCGGTGCATGAACCTGAGAATATTCTCTCACTCGAATCGAAATCATCCGTTCGTTTCGCATGAGTAAATTATTTGTGTCGGTGCGTGTGACCAGCACACATGACCGACGCCCCGGCAAACACATCGGCTCGTCACCCGACAACAGCGACGATAAAGAGTCTGGATACGACCTTTGCCATCATCGACGCGGTAAAGGAGTTAGAAGCTGCGCGTGTCACGGACATCGCCACCCACGCGGACGTCTCAAAGAGCACCGCACACAAACACCTGGCAACGCTCGTCGCCCACGAATACGTGACAAAGACGGGCAACGAGTACCGACTGGGCTTCCGATTTCTCGACCTCGGCGGCCACACTCGCTCACGATTTCCCGGGGCGCACATTATCAAGCCAAAACTCCAAGAACTGGCTGCCAAAACGGGCGAGGTTTCGCAGTACATGACCGAAGAGTACGGGCAATCGGTCGTCCTCTACAGAGAAGAAGGACAGAACGGCGTTCCCTCGAAAACGCGGCCGGGGACTCGGATGTACATCCACCAAACCGCTTCGGGGAAGGCGATTCTCTCACAGCTACCGCGAGAGCGCGTAGAGGCAATCGTGGATAAGTGGGGGCTCCCGAAAGCCACGAGTTCGACCATCACGGACCGCGAAGCCCTGTTTGAAGAACTCGCAGCGATTCGTGAACGCGGGATTTCCTACAGCTATGGCGAAAGCACGAAAGGTTTGTACGCGGTGGCGGCCCCGATGACTGACCCTGATGAAACAGTGCTAGGGGCGTGCGTTGTCTCAGGTCCTAGCCACCGGATGAAAGGAGAGCCGATGGAAGAAACATTTCCACAGCTATTGTTGAGCATTGTCAATGAAATAGAGCTGAACATCGCTCATTCATAGAATTTCGTCATGGTGAACGATTCCTAAACGACGGGAGCGAGTACCGCGAAAATGGCCGTACTCCACGACATACATAACAGGCGTACTGTTGTTAGCCAATTGGTGCCCGAAAACGGGGAAAAGCGCGAACCGTTAGATTTCGGTGATGCGCTGGTAGTCGTCGCTGACGGCGGCCGCGTCCTCTGGGAGCAACGCGACGACGAGGTACTCTGAGTAGTCGTCTAAGTATTCGAGAAGCGACGCGATACGTTCTGAGTCGATGGCTTCGAGCGAGTCAAGCAACATGAACGAGACAGTCTCGTGGACGTCGTGGGCGAGATAGCCAGCGAGGGCGAACACGAGGCCCGTCACCTCCCGCTCGCTTTCGCTCAGGTGGTCAACCGTGTCCTCGTAGGTTGCACCGGAGGCCGTGCTCCGGATGACGTGCAACTCGAACACGCTTTTTTGGACTTTCCGTCGCCCCTCGCGCACTTCACGTTCGATACGTTCGAGCCAGATACGTTCGATATTGGCGTAATCGAGCATCGAGAGCACTGTGTCCATGTGCTCGTTGAAGCCTTCGATTGCCTCTTCTTCGATGCGCTCGATTTTCGTCCGTAGCTCTTCGATGTCGGCTTGCACCGATTCGCGGGTCGAAACGAGGCTGTCGCGCTCTCTGATGCGTGATTCGAGCGTCGAAATCTGGTCTTCGACACGCTCTAAGTCGTTTTCGAGCTTGCCGAGTTCGTACTCCAGCTGGTTGGCTTCGCGGTGAACCTCGATAATCTCGCTGTAGGAGTCGTCTTCTACGTCATCGACCGTTTCTTCTATCTGCTCGATTTCTTCGGTCAGCGCCTCACGCCGCTCTCTCAGCGTTTCGATGCTCTCGTTTCGGTCTTCGATTTCGTCTTCGATTTCCGCGAGGCGACGTTCGACCCGCTCGCGTTGCTGTTGTTTTTGCTGGAGGGAGCTCCGTTCTGCTTTCAATTCGTCTAAATCCGACTGAATCTCGTTTGTCGCGCTGATCTTCTGCCGATTTAAATCTTTGAGCTGGCTCACCGTCGACGTTATCTGGTCGGTTTCGACCGCACTGCCACAGGTCCAACACGTCGTTGCGTCGGCTTCGAGCAGCTTGTCGGTGAGCGACCCATCACCGTCACGCTCTGCGCTCAGCGCGTCGAGCAGTTCGCGGTTCGTCCCGTTGAGCATCTCCTCGTTGAATCGGATGATGCTCTGGAGTTCCGTCAGCTCGCTTTCGATGGTCTGTTTTTTTCCGCGCAATCGTTCGATATCTGACTCGATGTCCTTGATTTCACCGACCGGCGCGTCCGGCAGGGATTGTGACTCGTCTTCGAGTTCGTGTTGCTCTTGCTTGAGCGCAGAGAGACTTTCTTGTTCTGTCTCAAGGTCGTAGCGAACGTCATCGAGCGAGGAGCGCTTCCCTCGAAGTTTGTCGAGCGTTTCTTCGAACTTTTCTTTCTCCTCACGCGACTCTTCTACGTCTGCATCTATCGTCTCAATCTCTTGTTCTTTGGCTTCGAGTGCTTCCTTTTTCTCCTCGATTTGGGCTTCGAGGCGCGTGCGTTCGCTTTCGAGCTCTGGCAGCTTTCCTTTGAGCGAGTCGATTTCTGCAAGTTCGTCTTCGAGCGACTTGCGCTCTGCAACGAGCCGAGAGATTTCGGCTTGAATCTCCTCTGTATCGACCGGGCGCATGATGAGTTCGCGGAGGTCTTCACCGAGGGCGACGGCTCTGCGCGCCTCGTTCGATTCGAGCAAGAACGCAAACAGGTCTGCGAGCGTGGGATTTTCGAGATGTGGGGTTCCATCACCACTCACCACGCCGTTGTGACGCGAGAGTGTACGCGTGTAGGTTTCCTCCCCAATCGTGAGTTCGACGTAGGCCTCATCTGCGTCGCCCTTGACGGAGACGTTGTCGCTCCCGCACACGGCCATGATAGCCTGTAAGAGCGAAGTGCGGTTGGTTGCGTTTCGACCAGCAAGAATGGTGACTCCGGGCGAGAATGTGACATCCGTTTCAGAAATTCCACCGATATTTTCAACGTGGATACTCGCTTTTTCCTTCGTTTGTTGTTCAACGCTCATTCTTATAACACACTGAACGGCGAGTTATCTTAAGTCTTGAGGGTACTTTGAGCGAGAGACTGCCCCCTTGGGATGCTGTTTGGCACACTCGATGTGACACGTCTCTGCTCTCCTCTCAAGAACGCGATCGCCGGGGCGTTTCAGTCGGTCGTTTCACAGTCACAAGCACCGTCGTCTAAAAGTTCTGCGACTTCGTACTGGCCGCCACAGTCCTCACAGAACACGCGAACGCTGACCATCACGCGAAACTCACCCAGCGAGAGTCTGTCGGTGTTACGGAGTTGGGCAAGTTTACTCTGGGTGACTGTTTCTGTGCGCCCACGGAGCTTTTGGATGTTCTGTGATTCCCGTTCGAGGCGATCGCCATGGTCTCGGTCATATTCGACACCGCGAACTTTCGTGAGATACGTCCGCACGGCCTGATACGAGACGAAATCACGGGTGAGGTCGTCAATTGGCACCTGTTGGCGCTTGAGGCGGCGTTCAATGCGGAGTTTATCCCCGCTGCTCGTGTCGTCGTTGGTCAAGACCTGATACGCTGTCGCAACTTCGTCATCGACGGGTTGCATTCCCGCGTCAGTCATCGCTTGCTTGAGCATCGCCCGATTTGCACGGTCTGCTAAATCCCGCAGACTCCAATGGTCGTCGCCCGTCGCCGTCCACAGTGCGGCAAGTTCCTCTCCCATGTCGTCGAGTCCGTACTTCGTGAGCTTGCGATGAACCTTACTCCGCCGACCTGCTCGCGTGCCGTCTTCCGACTCGTTCGTGTTTGCCATCCGTATCTACTCTCTGTTCGCAACCCTCATGAGCATTTCCATCACAACAGTACTTCTGTTATACATTCCCGACTTCTGGAACTGTAGCGGCGATTCACGAACTAAATGTGTATATGCGGCGGTTTTTCACAATTTTGTATGCTGTTCATCAGTACTGAACTAGAATACCATTCGAACATCACAATTAATGGGTTGGCGATACGAGAATGTCACGTTTCTGCGCCCTTAGCGCGGATATGCTAGGTTCAGTTCGATTTCGTTCGCCAACCCGAGCAGAAAGTCTGGAATCTCCTGTTCGAAATACTGGCCTTTGAGACGGTGAGACGGGCCGGACACGCTCATCGCCCCGATTACGCCACCATCTGGGTCTCTCACGGGAACTCCCACGGCGTTCAGCCGCTCTAAATTCTCCTCGCGGTTGAAGGCGTATCCCTGTTCTTTGAT
Organism: Haladaptatus sp. ZSTT2; assembly: GCF_037081775.1. Lineage (NCBI taxonomy): Archaea > Methanobacteriati > Methanobacteriota > Halobacteria > Halobacteriales > Haladaptataceae > Haladaptatus > Haladaptatus sp. ZSTT2. The sequence continues at coordinate 379,410 of NZ_JBAMHQ010000002.1, read as the reverse complement.
CGTTTCCAACTCTGTCAAGAGCTCCTCGCGATCGGTGATCGTATAGCTGGTCACTGGTGGCAGCCCCCACGTTTCGATGATGTCGTGTACTCGTGATTCGGGCAGGTGGGCCAGTATCGCTTTGCCCGCGGCAGTGGAGTGAAGGAAGATGCGCTTTCCGACGCCAGAATCGGTTCGGACCGCGTGCGTTCCCGTCTCACGAAACAGGTAGACACCCTTGCCGTTTTCCTCGACAATGAACTGAGCGCGCTCTTCAAAGTGTGACGCAAGATTCTCGGTGTGCCGTTGAAACAGTCGATACTTCGGGTGGTTGTCCCGAATCTCCTCGCCTAGCTTGAGAAAACGCCAGCTCAGCCGGTATTTCTCCCCCTCACGGACGACGTAGTCGAGATTCTTCAGGGTAGTGAGATGGTTGTGGACGGTGCTCTTTGCGAGCTCAAGCTCCGTGGCGATGTCGGTCACCCCGGTCTGTTGGCTCTCTGCGAGCAGTTCCATGATGGCGAACGCCGTTTCTACCGATTTGATGTTATCGGTTGTAGTGGGCGTTTTGGGCATATATATGGAAAACCATACCACACATGGACAAAAGGTTTCCGCCCTGACTGTGCCAAATTAACACGCTGGCTGCACCAAATCGCCTACCTTCGTGTTCGGCAGTACTGAACGGAATGTGGGTGGATAACGCTATGCATATTCCCGATTTTTTCGAACAAATTCCGCAAATATTGAGATTGATAGAACGGTACCACCATTCTACATCGGAACTGAGGATGCTGTTCGTACATAGTGTGGGCCCACATCAGACAGCGGTCTGTTCGGCACCGCTGAACACTCTTGCCTGTCGGTGTTCGATGCGACGCAAATGTTGAACTCAGTACGAACGTGGCAACCCGAGCACTTTCGTCCCAACATAGTTGAGGACGAGTTCTTGGGTAATCGGGACGAGGCGGGTCAGTCTGGCTTCCCGGAAGTAGCGTTCGACGTTGTACTCGCGGGCGACGCCAAAGCCGCCGTGACACTGTACCGCCGCGTCGGCGGCCTCGAATGCGGCATCTGCGGCGAGGAACTTCGCCATGTTCGCCTGTGCACCGATTTCTCGGCCCGAGGCCTTCTCCGCGATGTTTGCGGCGCTGTAGGTCAACTGTTTGGCCGCCTGGACGCGCGCGTAGGCTTCTGCGAGCGGGTGTTGAATCGCTTGATTCGAGCCGATTGGCCGGTCGAACACCACACGTTCGCGAGCGTAGGAAACGCCGCGGTCGATTGCGAGCTCGCCAAGCCCGAGACACTCTGCGGCGATGACCAGCCGCTCTTCGTTCAAGCCGTCTAAAAGGTGATAGAAGCCCTTGTCTTCCTCCCCGATGAGGTTCTCCGCCGGAACGCGAAGCCCCTCGAACCAGAGTTCGAAAGCGTGGACGGCGTTGCTCGCAGTTTTGTCGATTTCTTTCATCTCTAACTGCCCCGCTGCTTTTGCCTCCGCGATGTCGACAAGAAACAGCGAGATGCCGCGTGTGCGTTTTTCAACCTCGGCTTTCGGCGTCGTCCGGGCGACGACGACGAGGTAGTCGCTCGCATCGACGCGAGAAATCCAGATTTTCTGGCCGTTGATGACGTACTCGTCTCCCTTTTTTTCGGCCGTCGTCTCGATAGAGGTCGAATCAGACCCAGCGTTTGGCTCCGTCAACCCGAGTGATTGAATGGCCTTCTCACCCGCGGCGACTTTGGGTAAGAGGTCGGTTTTCATCGCCTCGCTGCCGTATTTCACGAGCGGGACGCTGTTGTAAATACCGCCGTGGATGGCCTGTGCTGCGGCAAATCCGCCGCCGCTCGCGGCAATCTCCTCCATCATAACCACGGTTTCCGGTGTCCCCATCCCGACGCCGCCGTACTCCTCGGGGATGAGAATGCCGAACCAACCGCCCGCAGCTAGCTCGTCGACGAACGCCTGTGGGTACTCGTTGTTCGCGTCTTTTGCACGCCAGTACTCGTCGTCGAACTCGCTGCAGATGTCGCGTATGCTGTCTCGTACCAATCGCTGTTGCTCCGATAACTCGACCGTATCGGTCGGAATGTCCACCATCGGACGTTGCTTTGTGTGGGCATCAATAAATCTATGCCCTTTGCTACCTTGCCCCGAGGGTTGCGTAGAATCTGGCTCGACACAAACGCTTAACCCCTATTCGCACTGACTATGCATAACAATCGCACGGCCGAGTGGCGAACAGTGGCTAAACTCGTCCGCCCACCGCCGCGACAGAGAGACACTAATGACACGCAATCTACAACGCAAGACGGGACAGCTACCGAGCGGGTCGCCTGCGGAGGCGGCGGCGAGTATCGGCGATGACGCCACGGTCGTTGTGAGTGGGTTTGGCCGCGCTGGGTATCCGAAAGCGGTCCCCCTCGCCCTTGCAGAGAGCAGCCGTGATCTCTCACTCACCCTGATCAGTGGGGGGAGTGTGGGTGACGAAATCGACACCGCCCTCGTGGAGGCGGGCGCGATTGCCCGCCGGTTTCCGTATCAGGCGACCGCAAGTGCTCGCGCCGCAGTCAACGACGGAACAATTGCCTTTCACGACCGACACATCTCCAAACTCGGGGATGAGGTGTTGTTAGGGCACTTTGGCGACCCGGACGTCGCCATCGTCGAAGCCGTCGCTGTGGGTGAAGACTGGTTCATTCCGACCACCTCCATCGGCCACACGCTCTCTTACGTTCGCAGTGCGAAGAAACTCATCGTCGAACTCAACCACGCCCAGCCCCTCTCTCTGGCAGCGCTTCACGATGTGTACGAACGAGAGTTGCCCCCGAACCGCGAACCCATCCCGATTGACGGCCCCGGCGACCGAATCGGTGCGGCGAAGATTTCGTTCGACCCGGGAAAACTCGACTTCGTTGTTGAGACAGACCGCCCGGACAAACCCTACCAGTTTCGCGCGCCAAACGACGTAGATCGCGACATCGCCGCGAATCTGGCCGGATTCCTCGAAACCGAAATCGAAGTGAATCCCCTGTACGAATCCGACGTAAATCTGCAGTTCGGCGTGGGGAGTCTCGGTAATGCACTCATGGCGTCGTTCAAGAGCTTCGATTTCGGTGAGCGTACCGTCTCGTATTTCGGTGAGGTCATTCAAGACGGCCTGCTCGACATGATCGACGAAGACAGCCTCGCTTCTGCGAGCGCCGCGTCGCTCGCACTGAGTGCCGACGGCCAGAAACGGCTGTTCGAGGACATCGACCGGTACGCGAAGTCGGTCATCGTCAGAAATGCAGATATCTCGAACAGCCCGACGCTCATCGACCGCTTTGGCGTCATCGGCGTCAACAGCGCGCTTGAAGTCGATATCTTCGGCAACGCAAACTCGACGCACCTCGGTGGCCGACACATGATAAACGGTATCGGCGGTAGCGGCGACTTCAGCCGCAACAGCACGCTCGCGGTCATCGCCCTTTCCTCGACGGCGAAAGACGGCGCAATTTCGAGAATCGTCCCCGCCGTCCCTCACGTCGACCACACCGAACACGACCTCTCTGTCATCGTAACAGAACAGGGCGTGGCTGACCTGCGCGGGCTCTCGCCGCGCGAACGCGCAGCAGCACTCATCGAAAACTGCGCACATCCCGACTACCGCGACGCACTCCGTGAGTATCTCACGCAGGCGACGGCCGACGGCGGCCATATTCCGCTCGACACCGAAACGGCATTCGACTGGACGGGCTAAGCACTGTCACGATGGAAAACCTCCTATAGCAGGCCAGCGTGGGTAGGAGTGACACAGATGACAGAGGACAGCGCACACGCACGGCGACTGGTAGCTGGATGGCAGGGACGGTATTACGAAGATTTCGAAGTTGGCGACATCTACAAACACCCCTACGGCCGCACAGTAACGGAGACGGACAACATCTGGTTCACGAACATCACGATGAACCTGAACCCGATGCACTTCAACGAGGCGTACGCCTCACAGACCGAGTTCGGCGAGATTCTCGTAGACGGCACGTTCGTCATCGCACTCGCGGTGGGCATGAGCGTCATCGACATCTCCGCGAACGCGACGGCGAACCTCGGTTACGACGACATCCGGCATCACGGCCCGGTGTACCACGGCGATACCCTGTTCGCAGAGAGCGAAGTGCTCAAAAAACGCGAGAGCAAATCGCGCGACCACGTCGGCATGGTCACCGTCGAACTTCGCGCCTACAATCAGGACGGCGACCTCGTCCTTTCACTCGAACGCACGCCGATGGTGCTCAAACGCGAGTACGCACAGCCAAGCGCCGCGAAGCCGACGGGCTGGCCAGACGGCATCGGCACTCAGCCAGCAGACCTCGAAGACGAGTAACGCAGCGCACGAACGATTTATTGCTCTTGGCTCAATTGTCAACACAGCGCATGGGCAACCGCCCGTGACTGGCAAGCACATGAAAATCAAAGCAATCAATCCGAACACAACCCTCGAAATGACCGAGAACATCGGTCGGGTCGCAAACCGCTACACTGCAGACACAACCGAAGTCGTCGCCGTCTCGCCCGAGCGCGGGCCAGTGAGCATCGAATCGTACTACGACGACTACCTCGCTGTGCCCGGACTTGTCGAAGAAATTCTGAACGACACGGATGAAGAGTTCGACGCGTTCATCGTCGCTTGCTGGGGCGACCCCGGCATCGAAGCCTGCAGAGAAGTGACCGAAAAGCCGGTCGTCGGCATTGCAGAAGCTTCCATGTACGTCGCGAACATGCTCGGTGCGACGTTCTCGGTGGCGACCATCCTTCCGCGGGCGAAACACTTCATCGAAGCCGCCGTCAAAAAGACCGGCCTCGAATCGCAGTGTGCCTCCGTCCGGTGTACCGACCTCACCGTCATCGAGACCGAGACGGCGCGCGAGGCGACCGTTGAAGGCCTCCTCGAAGTGAGCTGGCAGGCAATCGAAGAAGACGGCGCAGAAGCCATCTGCCTCGGCTGTGCCGGGATGGGTGGCCTAGACGAGGCGCTCGAAGCCGAACTTCCGGTTCCCGTGGTCGATAGCGTCGGCGCGGCCGCCGTGCTCGCAGAGTCGCTCGTGCAACTCGGCAAGTCCACGAGCAAGGTCATGACCTACAAACCGCCCGAGCCGAAACTCATCAAAGGCTACGGCGAGTTGTACCAACACGGCGACTAATCGATACACTGCTTTTGGGTCGCGTGCGCCGCTAAACCTATTTAGGAGTATGCGAGTCATTAACTGTGATACAAAGAGAGATCGATCCCATTACCCTCTCGGTCGTCCAGGGCGCACTGGAGACGGCCCAGCGGGAAATGACAACGACGATGATGCACACCGCCCGGTCGAGCGTGCTCAACATCGCCCGCGACTACTCGAATGCGCTGTTCGACGCGGAGGGCCAAATGCTCATTCAGGGTCAAGACATCCCGATTCACCTCGGCAGTCTGATGCCCGCGACGAAGGCGATAATCGAGCGCTTCAAAGACGACGTGAAACCCGGCGACGTGATGTACCACAATGACCCGGCGTACAAGGGGAGTCACATCCTCGACTGCTGTATGTACAAGCCGGTGTTCGTAGACGACGAACTCATGTACTGGACCGTCTCGAAGGGCCACGTCACGGACATCGGCGGGCCAGTTCCGAGTGGCTACAATCCCGAGGCGACCGAAATTTACGCAGAAGGCCTCCGGATTCCGCCCATCAAGCTTTGGGACGGTGGCGAACTCAGAACTGACGTGCGCGACTTACTGCTTGCAAACGTGCGGTCGTCAGAAGACTGGAAGGGCGACCTGAACGCCCAACTCGGTGCGGTGCAAATCGGTGAACGCCACCTCGTCCAACTCGTCGAGCGCTACGGCGCAGACACCGTAAACGCCTGCTTCGACCAGCTACTCGACCGCGCCGAAGAACAGATGCGCGAAGAGATGATGACGATTCCTGACGGCACCTACACCGGGACGGTGCCGCTCGAAGACTCGGGCCACGGTCTTGGCGAAATAGACATCACGGCGCACGTCACCATCGACGGCGACGAAGCCCACGTCGAACTCGAATCGCCACCACAGCTACCATACTACATCAACTCGTATGAGGCGAACTCGGTCAGCGGCATCTACCTCGGATTCATGATGTTCATGCAACTCGACCCACCGTACAACGAGGGGCTCTACCGACCCATCACCGCGGACGTGGGCGAACCGGGTACGATGACGAACGCGCAGTCACCGGCCCCGCACGTCAACTGTACGACGACGCCGAGTGAGACCATCACCGACGCCGTCCGTACCGCGCTCGAACATGCGGTTCCTGACCGAGCAGTTGCTTCGTGGGGTCACACGAGCGGCGTGAACATTGCGGGCACGAAACCCGACAGCGGAAAACCGTACACGACGATGGTGCTCGCGTCGATTATCAGCGGTGCGGGCGCATCGAACGACGACGACGGCTGGCACTCGCGCGGGCCGCTCTGTTGTTTCGGCGCGCTGTCGAGCGGTGACGTCGAGATTATGGAGCACATGTACCCGTTCATCCTCCACCAATACGCGCTTCGACCGGACAGTGGCGGTGCGGGCCACCACCGCGGCGGCTGTGGCACCATCTGGGAGGTCGAACCCCGCGACCACGAGATGCAGGTCATCATGTGGGGCGAGGGGCGGAAAAACGAGACGCCGAACGCACTCGGTTCCTACAACACGCTCACCGAGCCGAAACTCGGGCGGGTTGAGCATCTGCACGCCGACGGCGACGTAGACGAGTATCGTGAGAACACCATCATCGAAGTTTCCCCGGGCGAGCGTGCAATCAACTACAACCCCGGCGGCGGGGGTGTGGGCGACCCGAAGACCCGTCCAGTCGAGATGGTGGAAGAAGACCTGCGAAACGGGATTGTCACGCCACTCGGTGCGACCGAAGAGTACGGCGTCGCGGTGAACGACGACGGGACGATTGATATGGAAAAGACAGCAACGCTGCGCGCGAGCGCGGAGGGTGAGAACTGATGTACCGACTCGGTATCGACAGCGGCGGGACGTTCACGGACTTCGTCCTCGCGGGCGACGGCACGCTGAACGTCTACAAGACGCCCTCGACGCCCGACGACCCCTCGCGCGCGGTGATGGACGGCATCGAACTGATTGCAGACGACCTCGACACCGACGTGTCGGGGCTGCTCGAATCTATCAACATCATCATCCACGGGACGACCGTTGCGACCAACGCGCTCATCGAGCACACCGGCGCGAAAACCGGCCTCATCTGTACGGCGGGCCACGAGGATTCGCTCGAAATCCGCCTCGGCCACAAAGAGGACGGCCACCGCTACGACACGGCCTACCCGATGGCCGAAATGCTCGTCCCACGCCATCTCCGGATGCCCGTCCGCGGGCGCATGCTCTCTGGCGGCGAGGAACACGAACCGCTGAACGAAGACGACGTGTACGCGGCAATCGAACACTTCCGCGAGGAAGACGTAGACGCCGTCGCCGTCTCGCTCGTCTGGTCGTTCGAAAACCCCGCTCACGAAGAGCGGGTGCGCGAGATTCTCGCAGAGGAACTCCCCGACGTGTACACCTCGCTTTCAGTGGATGTCCTCCCGCAAATCAGAGAGTACACCCGAACGAGTACGACCGTCGTGAACGCCTACGTGAAGCCAACGCTCGACCAGTATGTCGCACGCGTCGACGAGTACCTTGAGGACCACGGCTTCACCGGCCAGATTCGCTACATCCAGGCGAACGGCGGCATCGCGAGCAGCGAACTGCTCCGCGAGCGTCCGGCCTACGCCATCAACTCCGGGCCAGCGGGCGGGCCTGCGGCGGGGCTTCACCTCGGCAAGCAGTTTGGCTCCTCTGACGTCATCACCATCGACATGGGGGGGACGAGTTTCGACGTGAGCCTGACCAAAGACGGCGCGACGGAGATTCGCAAGGACTTCGACCTCATGCGCTATCGGATGGGGCTCCCGATGCTCCAAGTCGAGACTATCGGTGCGGGCGGCGGCTCGATTGCGGCGCTGAATCGCGGCGTCCTTGAAGTCGGTCCGGAGAGTGCGGGCGCAGAACCCGGCCCGGCGTGTTACGACCGGGGTGGCACGAAGCCCGCCGTCACCGACGCGCTCGTCGTCCTTGGCTATCTCAACCAAACCGAATTGCTCGGCGGGCGAATGCAGATCGACGCCGACGCCTCTCGGAAGGCCATCGCAGACCACATCGCAGATGATTCGCAGTTAGACGTGGAAACGGCCGCCGCGGGCATCCTCGAAATCGTCAACAAGCGCATGGTCGCGGGCATCCGGCAGGTGAGCATCGAGAAGGGCCACGACCCACGGGACTTCACGATGGTGTGTGGCGGCGGCGCAGGCCCCGCCCACGCGACCGGACTCGCAGACGAACTCGGCATCAAGCGCGTGCTCGTCCCGAAGACGGCGAGCGTGCTCTGTGCCTACGGTGAGGTCGTCTCAAACTACCGGCACAACCACCTCGCGTCCTACCCCTCGGCCATCGGTGACATCGACCCAGCCAACCTCGAAGCACAGTTTACGCAACTCGAAGCAGACGCAACCGCACAGCTCCAGTCTGAGGGCATTGACGATGACGACATTCGTCTGGAGCGTGTCTTCGAGATGCGCTATCAGAACCAAATCAAAGAGTGTGAGGTGTCGATGCCAGCCGAACAGATTACAGACGAGTGGCTCGCCTCGCTCAGAGACGCCTTCGACCGTCGCCACGAGGAGCTGTACACCTACGCAGAGCCGGAGACGCCGGTCGACCTCATCAACATCGAGTCCATCGCCCACGGGCACATCACGCCGCCGGACATCACGGGCGACATCCCCGAGGGAACGCCGCTCGAAGACGCACAGGTCGCGACGCGCGACGCCATCTTCGAAGGCGAGACCGACGCCGCGCCAGTGCCCGTCTACGACGGCGAGGTAATCCCCGTCGATGGCACGCTCTCCGGTCCGGCCATCATCGAAGAGCCAACGACGACCATCGTGGTCAACCCAGAGTGGACGGCACGCTTAGACGCCGCTGGCGTGTACGAACTCACGAAAGCCGAATAAGCTGCGCTCGGCATTTTTTTGCGACTGCGAAAAAGAAGGCGAGATTAGTTCTGCGCGATGTCCGTGATGTCCACGTAGCGCGTTAGCAGGTAGACGATGGAGAAGATGATGAGCAACAGCGTGATTGAGAGCGCCGCTGCGTCCGGGTAGTTGAGCCCGTTGTTCACCGAGAGGTAGATGAGCGTCGTGATGGTGCCCGTCCCGCCCGAGAGGAACTGGGGCACGGTGAAGTCACCGATGGAGAGGACGAACACGAAGATGACGCCGATGATTACACCGGGCATGCTCAGTGGGAGGGTGATGTGCCGGAACGTGTCGAGCGGGTTGCCACGGAGCGTCTCCGAGGCGTCGAGGAGGTCTTCGTCAATCTGCGCGAGCGAGATGTAGATTGGGGAGGCCATGAACACGACGAACGCTGCGACGTAACCCGCCGTTTGTGAGAACGGCGAGAACAGCAGGAAGCCGAGCGGAGCGTCGATGAGGCCCCACGAGACGAGGAGCTTGTTCACGACGCCCGTGCGACCCAGAATCGGGTACCAGCCAATCGTGCGGATGACCGCGGAGGTCCAGAACGGAATCACGAGGAACAACAGCAGTAGGATACCGCCGTTCTGGCTCATGTAGAACCGCATGTAGTAGGCAAGCGGGTAGCCGACGATGAGCGTGAGCGCCGTCACGAGGATCCCAATCACGAGCGAACTCGCGAACACGCTGTAAATCGTTGGCTGGAACACGGCTTCCCACGCCGCGAGCGTGAACGTGTGTTCCACGCTGAAACTCGAATAGGTGAGGAAGCTGTAGTAGAGAATGACGACGAGTGGGGCGAGCAAGAACAGCGTAAACCAGAGGATTGTCGGGCCGACCAGCAGTTGGACTTCGCCAATGCCGTTCCGACGAATTCTCTCTGGGAGGCTTTGCTTTTGCTTGACAACTTGGTCTGTCGTTTCCGAACTCATTGTATGTTGATAACGCTTCGCATGAATGTAGGTTTCGGTTGGTGCTAAAAAATTTCGGGTGTTTTGCGTTTACGCGCTCGTGAACTCTTTCCAGCGTTCGAGCATGTAGTCTGCGTTGCTTGGCCAGATCTGGAAGAAGCCAATGCGGTCGATCCGCTCTTCGACCGGGCCACTGTTGCGGACCTGTCCATCGGAGGCTGGCGAGCCTTCTTCCATCGACCATTCGTACTTCTGTGGGTCGAACAGGCCGGGTTCGTCCACGGACTCGTAGGTCGCCTTTCCTTCGTACGCCCAGTCGTAGTACTCGGGACCCATTCCCTGTCCGGAATCGTCTTCGCCGTCGCGGACGAGTTCCTTGTTCGGGTAGTGTGGCACCGAGTAGCCCCAGCCCTGAATGAAGCCGGGGAACCATGCGCCGTAGTGCACGTCGTTGATGAGTTGGTGCACTTCGTCGACGTTGTTCCGGTCTTTTGCGCCGGGGTTGAGCGGGGCAATGCCGCCGAACCAGTAGCGGTAGCCCTGGATACCGTCTTCCATCGTCGCGTAGGTACACGGCGTCCCGGCACGGCGAACGTCGAGACAGGCGGGTTGCCAGATGTCACCGATGACGGCCTCTTCACTGGACATCAGGTTCACGGAGTTGCCGTAGGCAACCCACGTCGAGCGGAACTGGCCGCCCTGTTTTTGCTTGATGAGGAAGTCAACTGCTGCGTCGAGTTGGTCTTCGGACGGGTCGTTTAAGTCGCCAACTTCACCCTCAATCATGTTGTTGTCCATGAGGTGCATCAGCGCTTCAGGGATGCTGATTGCTGAGGTTGCGCCCATCGCAACCTTCCCCTTGTACTGTTCGTCGAATAACGCACTCCACTTCGTAATCGAACTCTCATCGACCAGTTTCGGGTTGAGGCCAATGGCGTCGAAGTTGTAGACGTGTGGTGGGAACCGAAGCTCGGTCTTTTCATCGTCTGCCCACAGCTCATCGAGCATCGTGTCGGTCTGTGCGCCGAGGTAACTCACACGCTCGCCGGGGTTGGTGAACAGTTCAGTAATCTTCTCTTCGTCCCACTTATCGAGCGCGTCTTTCGGAACGGACAGACTCGCGTCGTTGTCTTTCGTGAGTGCTCCTGCACCGGAGGAGTCAATCGAAAAGGCGTCGAAGTTCGCCCGGTCACCGCTCAGTAGTTTCTGCTGTGTCGTTGGAATGTCCGCCGTCGTTGTCTCGATATCGGTTCCAGTGATCTCCTTGTATTTTTCCGCTTGGCCGTCCCGGACTGCCCAGGCCGGCCCCATCCATTTAATCGGGCGAGAGCCGTCGTCGGTGGAACCGCCACCGCCGCCGTTTCCGTCGCCGCCGCCGTTACCATCGCCGTCTCCTCCGCCTCCGGTACACCCAGCTAATGCGAGTGCTCCCGAGACTGCGCCAGCGCGAACCATGAAGTTGCGCCTATTGATACCATTTGGCATTGTGTGAAAGAGGTGAGTCAGACTACTTATAGATTTACATATATCCATGAATTACATGCTGTACCAAACATTCACCAGCTACTGAAAGTTGAAAAATCGGGAAATTTGCTACATTTTTTTGGTTGCAACTGGCGACAATCATCCGGACTCCACGTCGCGCCGATAACTCTATTCGACCCTAGATGAATGGTTTCGTATGACACGGCTACAAGACCGAGTCGCACTCGTCACTGGGGCAAGCTCAGGTATCGGCAATGCAATCGCAACCACCTTCGGCAGAGAAGGCGCGAAGGTTGTACTCGCTGACGTTCGCAAAGAGCCAAAACTCGAAGACGAACGCTCGGTGTTCGACAAACTAGATGAACTCGATGCGACCTACACCTATGTGGAAACGGACGTGACGACTCCCGAATCAGTCGAGAAGGCAGTCGAAGCGGCTGTCAGTGAGTTCGGCGGCCTCGACATTCTCGTCAACAACGCGGGTATCTACTACCAGTACGCGGTGGGTGAAACGCCGCTCGAAGAATGGGACCAAATCATGGACGTGAACCTCAGAGGGCTGTTTCTGTGCTGTAAAGCCGCCCTCCCCGAACTCGAACGCTCGGAACACGCGAAAATCATCAATCTCTCTTCGATCTACGGGTTGGTCGGTGGGAAAGGCAGTGGGGCCTACTGCGCCTCGAAAGGCGCGGTGTCGAACCTCACCCGCCAGATGGCGCTCGATTACGCCGCAGACGAAATCAACGTAAACGCGCTCGCACCCGGTATCATCAAAACTGCCCAGAACGCCGAGTGGCGTGAGACAGACCCAGAGTTGCTCGCAGACTGGCAGGCGGCCACGCCGTGGCCGCGCTTTGGCGAACCGGAAGACGTGGCGAACGCCGCGCTGTTTCTCGCAAGCGACGAGAGCGACTTCGTGACCGGCACCGTCCTGAGCGTCGATGGCGGCTGGACGGCGAGGTGATTCGATGGGCGAACTCGAATTTATCCTTGGCGACCAGACGTTCACCGCGACCCTGTTAGAAGATGAAGCACCCGAATCCATCGCGGCCATGCGTGAGTTCCTGCCACTTGACTCTGAGATACAACACGTCCGCTGGAGCGGTTTTGCGGGCTGGGTGAACATCGACGAAGTCGACCTGCCTGACTTACCGCGAGAGAACCATACTGTCTACCCTTCTCGTGGTGACGTGCTGTTGTATCCGGGCTACAAGAACGACCAAGAGATTCTGATACCCTGTGGCCCAACGTGCTTCAAGAGTCCGGCCGGTGAACTCGCGGGTAATCACGTCGCCATTCTCGACGCGACTCGCGAGGAGCTTGCGTCGCTCGAAGTGTCGCTTCTGGAAGATGGGTCACAGCCAATAACGATTCGCGAACGGTAAACGCGGAAAAACTCGAATTTTTTGTTAATTGCGCGCAGAGAAGACGAGGAAGCCAGCGAACGCGAGCAAGATGGTCGAGGCAATCGTCGTCACGCTTCCGAGGGCGAACAACACCGGGGTTGCGCGGGTTGCGGATGCGACCGAGAACACTTCGAGCGGCATCGTGTTGCTGCCGCCGAGGAGCAGGAGGCTGCGCGTTGCCTCGTTGTACGAGAGGGTGAACGCGAACACGGCCGCGCCGAGGACGGTCGGGGCAATCTGTGGGAGGATGATTTCGCGGAACACGGTGATGTTGTCCGCACCCATGACACGAGCGGCTTCTTCGTTCTCCGCGAGATTCGGCGGGAACCCCGCGAGTAGGACAATCACCGCGAAGGGAAGCGTCCAGACGACGTGAACCGGCGTCGCGAGCCAGAGGCCCTTTTCGAGGCCGAGCAGTTCGTTCAGGAAGAGGGTCGCACCCACCCCGTAGGTGATGCCCGGCGTGATGATGCCGAGGATGAACAGGAACAACAGGCCACGCTGGCCCCAGAAGTCATAGCGGTAGGCAAGCGCCGCCATCGTTGCGAGCACCGTGGTGATAATCATGACCACAATCGCAAGCTGGAGCGACCGATACACTGCAGACACCATCGACTGGGTCTCCAACAGCTCGCTGTACCAGCTCGTCGTGAACTCGAGGAACGGGAAGGTCAACCCGCCCGAGTTAAACGAGAACCCGATGACAGACAGTATCGGGAGGTAGATGTACAGCGCGATGAGCGCGGTGTACACCGCGAGAATGTGTTTCATACTGATGCGTTCGACGAACGAAGCAAGGGCCGACTGATTGCGTTGCTCGCCCGAGCGGCCGGTTTGTGTTGACATCTATCACACCAGTTCTCCCCCATCTATATAAATTCTCAGGACACCGCTCGCATCGTGCTACTCAAGAAGACTGTTCGCGAATCGGCTCAGTGCATCGCGTCGCCACCGTCCGGACTGAGCGTCTGTCCGGTGTAGTAGCTGCTGTCGTCCGAGGCCAAGAACACGGCCGTCGGCACTACGTCTTCGACCCGTCCGAGACGGCCCATCGGCAACTCAGCCTCTTTGTTCGTGCGCCACTCCTCTGAAATGTCGGAGAGCAACTCCGTCTCGATTGGCCCGGGGGCGATGGCATTCACCGTTACGTCGGGGGCGACTTCTCTCGCAAGTGCTCGGGTGAAGGCGATGACGCCGCCTTTCGCCGCCGAATAGTGGACGAGTTCGGGGGCACCCTTGAAGCCGAGTTGCGAGGCCATGTTGATGATGCGGCCGTGGCCGGCCTCAAGCATCTTCGGCAGGACAAAGCGCGTAACGAGGAACACACCACGGAGGTCAACGGCCATAACGTCGTCCCACATCTCGACGGGCATCACCGCGAGGCGAGACTGTCGGACGATGCCCGCGTTGTTCACGAGCACGTCCATCTGCCCGAGTTCCGCGTCAAATGTGTCGACCATTGCCTTCACGCTCTCCTCATCGCTCACGTCACCGGAGAGGGCGATTGCCGTACCACCAGCGGCTTCGATTTCGTCTACGACCGCCTGTGCGCGTTCTGCTTCCTTGTCCGTCGGCGGATGGTTGACCGCGACTGTCGCCCCTGCTTCGGCCAACCCAATCGCAATTCCTTTGCCGATTCCGGTGCTCGCGCCGGTCACGAGCGCTGTCGTGTCTGCTAATCGCTCCATGCGGGATACTCACACGGTCGGGTCAAAAGTGTTCTCTCCGCCCCCTGAAAGAACTATCACGGTGTACGTGAACACAGCACATATGGACGAGCAAGCAGTGTACGAACGGGCCAGTATGGACACGAGCGTCGGCTACGGCGAGACGCCCGCCCTGCTCGTGGTCGATTTACAGAAAGGCTTCACCGACGAGGAGAACCCACTCGGGGGCGACCTCACTGGGGTCGTCGAACGCACGAACACGCTCCTTGAAGCGGCCCACGCCCGCGACGTACCCGTGGTGTACACTCGAATCGTGAGTTCACACCCGTCGTGTGCGGACATGGGCATCTGGCAGGAGAAAATCCCCCGCCTCGATACCCTCATGGCGGGCAGTGAGTGGGTCGAACTCGACGACCGCCTCGACGTTGCAGAGACAGACCACGTCCTCGACAAGCGGCAAGCGAGCGGCTTTCACGAAACCGAACTCGCCTCGATGCTCGTCGCGTGGGGTGTCGATACGCTCATTGTGACCGGGTGTACGACGAGCGGGTGTATCCGGGCCTCCGTGGTCGATGCCTGTGCCCACGGCTACCGCACAATCGTCCCGGCAGAAGCAGTCGGTGACCGGTCTACGCCACAACACGACGCCAACCTGTTCGACATGAACGCAAAGTACGCGGATGTCCGGCCGGTCGAAGAAGTCGTTTCGTACCTCGAAAAAGCGTGAGTCGTTAGTTCGCTTTGAACTCTGCGAACACGTCGATGACTTCCTCGACGTTCGGTCCGAGTGAGTAGAGTGCAGGTTCGGTACAGCCTGCGTCGCAGTACTCGCCGACCTTTTCGATGCAGTCTTCTGGCGTCCCGGCGGCGACGATGTTCGTCACCACGTCGTCCGAGACGAGGCGACTCGCGCGCTCGATGTCTTCGGCGTTCGCGGGCCAGCCACCGAGTTCCTCTGAGACCTGATCGCCGAGTTCGGGGTCGATACCGCACGCCTTGCGGATGTGCGGCTGTTGACCGATGTACTGGGTCACGAGGCCGCGGGCGTTGTCGATGGCCACGTCGCGGTCTTCGTCCATCGAGACGGCGATGAGCTGTGGACAATCCACGTCATCAAGGGTGCCGCCCTGTTTTTCGACGCCGATTTTCAGCTGCTCTAACGCCAACTCGTTGTGTGACGGCGGGATGAGGTAGTTCATGAACACCCCATCGACGACGCCGAGGCCGGTGAGTTCGCCGGACATCTTGTTCATCGTCAGCCCGGTCGCACCGATGTAGATGGGCACGTTGCGCTTGTCTGCGTTCGCCCGGACTAGGTCGAGTTCGATGTCGTCTACGTCGATGAACTGCCCGTCGTAGGTGACGTTCTCCAAGTCCAGCAGTTTGCGCAAGACGGTGCAGTACTCCCACATGTAGCGAAGCGGGTTCTTGCGGTCGATGCCCACCTTGCTCGCAAGGGGGTCCCACCACGCGCCGATGCCGAGCATCGCGCGGCCGCCGGAGAGTTCATCCAGCGTCGAGAACGTTTGGGCCATGAGCGCGACGTTACGCGTATAGCAGTTGGTCACGCCCGGCGCGAACTTGATGGTGTCTGTCATCTGGGTGTACGCCCCCATGACGGTCATCGCGTCGCGGACAAGGCGAGATTCGCCCTGCCAAACGGTGTCGAACCCCTTGTCCTCTGCGTACATCGCGTACTTGATTTCGTCTTTGATGTCCGGGCGCTCCCAGTTCCAGATGGCGAGGCGGTCGAAGGATGGGTCGCTCATATCACTCACCTCCGGCGAGTTTGACCGCCGCGTTCACAATCGTCGAGGCTGCGGAGTAGCAGTCGTCCCAACTCGTGTACTCGCTCTCGTTGTGGCTCTTGCCGTTTTCGCTCACCGAGAACACCATCGCCGTGTCACACACGCTGTGGAGGTGGGTCGCGTCGTGGCCCGCCCCGCTGAAGATGCGCATGCTATCGAGTTCGAGGTCGTCTGCGGCTTCTTGGACTGCATCGACGCACTTGTCCGAGAACGTGACGCTCGGGGCGCGCATTCGCTCGTTCCACTCCCACTCGACGCCCTCGCGCTCTGCGGCCCACTCTGCTTCCTGCAGGACGCGCTGGAACGCCTCTTCGACGATTTCGTCGTCGGGGTCTCTGAAGCCCCACGTGATGGTGACTTCGTCCGGGATGATGTTGATGGAGTTGGGCTTGACATCGACGTAGCCGACCGTCCCAACTGTTCGGTCGCCAAGCGTACCCGGAATCCGGCGAATTTGTGTGATGACGTCTGCGGCCGCGACGAGCGCGTCTTTGCGGTAGTGCATCGGCGTCGGCCCGGAGTGGTCTGCGTCGCCATGGAAGGTCAGCCCGCCCCACGTGAAGCCGACGATGCCAGTGACCACGCCCACGTCTTTGTCGTTCTCTTCGAGGTACGGCCCTTGCTCGATGTGGAGTTCGAGGTAGGCTTCGTACTCCTCGCGGGGTTCGACTGGCTCGTCGCCTTTGTAGCCAATCCGTTCGAGTTCTTCTTCGAACACCGCACCGTCTGCATCGGTTTTCGCGTACTCCTCTTCGAGTGAGTGTGCCCCCGCCCAGACGCCGCTGCCCTGCATCGCGGGCTGGAAGCGAGAGCCTTCCTCGTTGGTCCAGTTCACGATTTCGATGGGGTGTTCGGTCTCGATGTCGTGTTCGTTCAACGTTCGGACGAGTTCGAGCGCGGCAATCACGCCCATTGCACCGTCGTAAATCCCGCCATAGGGCTGGGAGTCGAGGTGCGAGCCGACGAGCACAGGCTTTGCATCGGGGTCGGTTCCTTTACGTCGACCGAACATATTCCCGAACTCGTCTACCCGCGTTTCGAGTCCCTCTGCGTCCATCTGTGCTGCAAACCAGTCACGAATCTCCTTGTCCTCATCAGAAAGCGCTAGCCGGTGAAGCCCACCGCCCTCGGTCCCCCCGATTTGTGCTTGCTCTTTCATCGTCGCAACAAATCGCTCGCGGTCCAGTGTTACTGGCATAGTAGACACTCTCAGAAGTGCGCAATAAGTATTTGTGTACGGTTAGCACGCACGTCGCGTCTCACCTGAAACGCGATTGATAAAATCCAGTCGAAAACCGTCCGCCGGCTGCCAGTTACTTGCCGAGGATGTCGGTTTCGAGGTCGATGTCTTCTAACACGCTCGTCCGTTCTAAGATGATGGTGTTTGCTGCGTCCCAGCCAACCGTCACCCGGTCGCTGTCAACGGTGAGCTTCTCCTCGGATTTTAACTGAATCTCCTCGGTTTCTCCCTCCTCGGTCGTCGCAGTGAGAATCATCTGCGTACCGGAGCCAGACTGGTAGAGCACGTCTTTGACCGCACACTCGATGGTGTTCTCGGCTTTATCGTCGAGCGAGAGGTACTGTGGACGCACGGCGAACGGAACGCGCTTGCCGACGAGCGAACTCGGCTCGGATTCGAGGTTGTCGGTGCTCACCGTGAACTCGCCAAGTTTGGTCTTGATGGTCGCACGGGTTTCGTCGTCTGAGAGCGCGACGAGTTCGCCATCGAACAGGTTCGAGTCTCCGACGAACGCCGCGACGAACGCGGTGTTCGGTCTGTTGTACACTTCATCGACCGGCCCGGAGTGCTCGATTTTCCCGCCGTTCATGACCACGATTTGGTCTGCGAGCCGCATCGCTTGGGTCTGGTCGTGGGTCACGTAGACGAAGGTGGTGTCGAGTTCGCGGTGGATGCGCAGCAGCTCGCGCTCCATTTTCTTTTGGAGTTTGTAGTCCATGTCGCCAAGCGGCTCGTCGAGCAACAGCAGCTTCGGTTCGAGCACCAGACTGCGGGCGAGGGCAACGCGCTGTTTCTGCCCGGCGGAGAGTTCGCGGGGCTGGCGGTCGCGCAGTTCGTGGAGCTGCATCATCTCGAGGACGTTTTCGAGCCGTTCGTCGATGACGTCCTCTGTGAGCTTCATCCGTTTTAAGCCGTAGACGACGTTCTCGGCCACGGTGAGGTGGGGGAACAGCTGGAAATCCTGGAACACGAGGCCGATGTCGCGGTGGTACGTTGGCGTGTTCGTGATGTCCTTGCCGTCTAAGATGACGCTGCCTTCGGTTGGCTTGATCTTCCCGACAAGCGAGTGGAGCGTGGTCGATTTCCCACAGCCAGAGGGGCCGATGACGACACAGAAGTCGCCCTCTTTGATGCTAAAGGAGATGCTGTCGACAGCGAGCGTCCCATCGGGGTAAATTTTCGTCAGGTCTTCGACTCGGAGTACGTCAGAACGGTCTTCGGCGGTACTTGCGTGCGGTTGATTTTCGAGATTTGTGTTGGACACGATTACACCTCCATCAGGTCATCGACGGTCACGGTATCGACTACGCTCAGCGTATCGTAGGCGATGGCGTCTGTGGCGTCCCAGCCAATCGTCGTCTGGTCGCCAATCGCTTCGAGCGGGACGTTGCCGGTCACGACAATCTGGAACTCTTCTGTATCCTCGCCAATCGAGACACTGAACTCCGTTTCCTCGCCCGTGTAGGTTCTGCCGACGACAGTTGCGGCGAACGTGTTTTCCTTCGTTGCGGCTTCGTTGCCGATGGTGATATTCTCCGGGCGGATGAGCACCATCGTCTCGGTGCCATCGGGGAACGGGCCGTTGTGTGCCTCAGCGACTACGTCGCCCTGTGGCGTGTCGACGACGGTATGTGTCGCGGTGGTTTCACGGACGGTTCCGAGCAGCGGGTTCGAGTCACCGATAAACCGGCCAACGAAGGCGGTTTCGGGGCGGCGGTACACTTCGTCAGGCGTCCCGACTTGCTCTATCATCCCGTGGTTCATCACCACGAGTTTGTCCGCGAGCTTGAGCGCCTGGTCCTGGTTGTGGGTCACGTAGACGAACGTACTCCCCATGGACTCGTGGATGCGGCGCATCTCCAACTCCATGCGCTTTTGCAGCTTGTAGTCAAGGTCTGCAAGCGGGTCGTCTAAGAGCATCACGTCACACTCACGGACAAGCTGACGGGCGAGTTCGACGCGCTGTTGTTGGCCACCACTCAGCTCTGAGGGCTTGCTGTTTTTGGTTTCACCGATGGCGAGCATGTCGAGGACCTCGTCTATCTTTTCGTCAATCTCGGCCTCGGAAAACGACTCGTCCGATTGGTGAAGCCCGAACGCGACGTTTTCGCCAACGGTCATGTGCGGAAAGAGCCGTTCTTCGAAGTCTTGGAACACGTAGCCCAGATTTCGGTCTTCGACGGGCACGTCGTCGACATTCTCGCCGTCGAGACGAATCGAGCCGTTGTCGAACGAAACGACGCCTGCAATCGATTTGAGCAGGGTCGATTTTCCACTGCCACTCGGTCCAACGACGACACAGAACTCGCCGGGTTTGACGGTGAAATCGATTCCCCGTAGTACTTGTTCGTTTGCAAAGGACTTTTCGAGTGAGGAGATGGAAATGATATCCTCGCCTTTGCTAAGCGCACTCATGATTGGTGAATCGCCAACAGTGGCTTTAATGTTTTGGGACAAATTTCAGACAATTATCTGAAGAATGTGAGTGGGTCAACGGGGAGCAATCCGCCTGCAGACGCGCGATTAGCCGAGTTGGAACACGGTACACGGAACGGAAAGGCCGAGAATAATGTCTTGGCTCGTACTCCCGAGCAGCGCCTTGCCGGTCGGGCTCCGTTTCCGGCCACCGATGAACACATGGTCGATGTCGTGGGTATCGACGTAGTCGACGACTTCGTGGGCCGGGTTGCCAACAAGGCCGACGACGGTTCGCTCTAGCCCGGCGTCACTCACAATGCGCGCGGCTTGGCTGACCACGGTGTTTCGTTTTGCCATATCGGAGGGGTCTGCCGAGTCGTACTTAAAGTCGGAGAGGAGGTGTTTGAACTCGGATTCTGAATACACCCGCAACAGCGTGACGTGCGCGTTGAACGCGGCCGCAATTTCGACCGCGCGCTCGGTCAGTTCCTCGATATTCATGCGCTCTTCACCGACGGCGATGAGAATTCGCTCAATCATCTGTCTGCCACCAAGTTGGCAGAACTACATGATAAAGGTGCCCACGGGAAACGCTACCAAATATCGGAGAGTCGTGTTATTCGTGTAAGTCTTTTTTGAAGGTGTAGCAGTAGCGCTCGTAGTCCATCCTGTTTTCGTAAAATCGGTGGGCGTCGTCGCGCCAGAGACCGGATGCCAACTCGATGACTGCACAGCCACGGTCTGCGCCCCATTGCTCTAAGTGCGCCAACAGTGTCTCGCCGTGACCCTCAGACCGGCGGTCTTCGCGGGTTACGAGGTCGTACACCCAGATGTGCGAACCGTGATAGAACGTCGTTGAAATCCGTACACCGCCGACCGCGAGCAGATCGTCGCCTTCGAACAATCCGAACAGGCGATACCCCTCGTCGGCCATGGTTCGCAGGTAGGTCATGTACTGTTCTTCGGGTATCGGTCTGAGTTCGGCCATGACGGGGTAGGCGGCGCGCCACTCTACTTCCGTCGTGAGTTCAGTTACAGTCGTCTCTGGCATGGTGGCTCACGATAGTACCGACACGACACCACGACATAAATGGTCGTCTGGGGTTCCGGGCGGAGACGGTTCTCCACGAAAAACCCGTGCGGAGCGGGTAGACGTGTCATCACCCGGGGAGAAACGATTATGTGGATGACCGATAAGGTGGGTATGTGTATGTCAAGCAGTACCAGTAGTAGCCTCGCCAGTGTACGCATCGGGGTGGACGTTGGTGGGACGAACACTGACGTCATCCTTGTCACGGACGAGGACGAATTTATCTATAAAACACCGTCTACAACCGACCCGTCGAAATCGACGGTGACTGGCATCGTTGAAATCTGCAAGCTCGCGGGCATCGAACCGGGCGAAGTCGACCAGATTCTTCACGGAACGACCGTCGCAACGAATGCGCTTTTGGAACACGAAGGTGCGACGACCGGAATGCTCACGACGCGTGGGTTCAGAGACATCCTCCACATCGGACGTCACCGCAAGCCACACAGCTTCTCGCTGCAGCAAACGATTCAGTGGCAAGAACAACCCATCGTCGAACGACGCCACCGAAAGGAAGTCACAGAGCGAATCCATCCACCTGGTGACGTGGTCACCCCGCTTGACGAAGATGAGGTTTTGACCGCAGTCGAAGAACTCGTGGCCGACGGCGTCGAATCGGTCGCCGTCTGCTACCTCCATTCATACCTGAATTCTGCCCACGAGGCGCGGACGAAGGAACTCATCGAGGAACACTATCCCGACCTGTTCGTCTCGACGTCTCACGAAGTCATCTCACAGTTCCGTGAGTTCGAGCGCTTTACGACCACGGCGATTAACGCCCGCCTCGCACCCGTGATGTCCACGTATCTCTCACGCCTCCAAGACCGACTCACTGAGGAAGGCTTCGACGCAGAAATCCTCATCATGCAGTCGAACGGCGGGATGGCGAGCCTCCAGAATGTGGCCGAACAGCCAGTGACGACACTCGTCTCCGGCCCGGCCGCCGGGGTGCTTTCGGCTGAGTTCGAAGGAAAGTCCGTCGACCAGCCAAATCTCATCATGCTCGACATGGGCGGGACGAGCGCGGACATCTCCGTGGTTCCGGGTCGCGTCCTCGAACGTGACCCCCGCGACAGCATGGTCGGTGGCTATCCGGCCATCGTCCCGATGCTCGATATCGCTACAATTGGGGCGGGTGGTGGGTCAATCGCCTGGTTCGACGGCGCGATGGGCTTCAACGTCGGCCCGAAAAGCGCGGGTGCAGACCCTGGACCGGTGTGTTACGGACTGGGCAACGACCAGCCAACGACGACCGACGCACAACTCACACTCGGCCGCATCGACCCCGACGCCTTCCTCGGCGGCAACCTCGACATCGACAAGAAGCTCGCGGTGAACGCCATCCAGACACAGCTGTGTGAGCGCGTCGACCAGTCGCGCTTCGAGACGCCAGAACACGCCGCCCTCGCCACGCTCGAAGTGGCGAACACGAACATGTACCGGGCGATTCGCGAACAGACCGTCCAGCGCGGATACGACCCACGCGAGTACACGATTGTCGCCTTCGGCGGCGCAGGACCAATGCACGCGGCGAGCATCGCAGAGGAACTCGAAGTTTCGACCGTCCTCATTCCACCGTCACCCGGCATCGCCTCCGCGCGTGGCCTGCTCACGGGGAACGTCAAATACGACTTCCAGCAAACCGTGAGTCAGCGACTCGAAACCGTGTCCACAGAGTACATCGACGAGGCGTTCGACCGACTCGAAGCGAACGGCCGCGAGCAACTCGAACGCGACGAAATCGACGAGTCTCACTGGCAGTTCGAGCGGACAATCGACTGTCTGTACGAAGGCCAAGGCTACGAGTTGAGTATCGAGTTCGATTCGACCGACGGCGACTGGCACGAGCGCATGCGCGAGAAGTTCGAGCAGAAACACGAAGCCGAGTACGGTCACTACTTCGAGGCCGACCCGGTGGTCCTGCTCAATATGCGCGTGACCGCCATCGGGGATATTCACTCCTATGAACCAAAGCCAGTCGATGAAGGCGGCGAAGACCCAAGCGACGCACAGACAACTGAAACGACGGTGTTCTTCGGTGATTCTGCGGCACCTGATGAACTGACCGTCCCGCGCTACGACCGCGACGAATTGACCGCAGGGAACGTCATAGACGGCCCAGCCATCGTTGACGAGTTCGACAGCACAGTCGTCATCAATCCGGGCTGGACGGCGACGGTGTTACAGAACGGTGCGATTCAACTGCGGAGGGAACCATGAGTTCAGACAGACCAGAGGACGAGACGGTACAGACCAGCGCGATAGACATCCTGAAAGACCGCGATATCGACCCCGTCACGATGCAAGTCATCGGCGGCGAACTCGATACGATTGCCCAAGAGATGGGCTACAAGCTCATCCGCTCGTCGTACTCCTCGATTATCAGGGAGAGCGAGGACATGGGCGCAGGCATCTTCACGACCGACTGCAGAGAGCTGTGTGAAAGCGACTCGACGCCGATGCACGTTGGCTCGCTCATTGGCTACTTACAGGGGATGTACGACACCTTCGAAGAGCGCGGTGTCGAACGCGAGGACATCATCAACGAAGGCGACGTGTTCATCCACAACCACCCTCACTACGGCGCGAGCCACTCGCCGGACATTGCGGTCGCCGTCCCCATCTTCTACGAGGGCGAACACATCGCATGGTCTGCGAACACGGCTCACCACTTGGACATCGGCTCTGCGACGCCCGGCCTCGCCATCGACTTAGAGGACATGTACGCGGAAGGCAGCCTCTTTCGGGCGACCAAAGTGTTCGACGAGGGCGAACGCGTCGATGAAATCTGGAACTTCATTGAGGACAACGTGCGCACCCCGCGCGAAGTCATCGGTGACCTGCAAGCCCAGATTTCCTCGTGTAACGTGGGCAAAGACCGCTATCTCGCGCTCGTCGAAAAGTACGGCTTAGAAGAAATCCAGAACGCCGGTGAGGCGCTCATGGACTACGCAGAAGCCCTGCTTCGAAACGAGATTCGTAAGATTCCAGACGGCACCTACTACGCAGAAGACTACTTAGACGACGACGGGCGCAATCGTGGCAAACGCCTGAAAATCGCCGTCGAAGTCACCGTTGATGGCAGCGACATCACGGTGGACATGAGTGAGTCCGCAGACCAGACGCCGACGGGGTACAACGTCCCGTTCCACGGCTCTACGGACGTGTGTATCTACTTTACCATCCGGTCGCTGCTGATGGACACCTTCGTGCGCGACGAGTACCTGCCACAGAACTCGGGGACGTTCAAACCGGTCCATCCGAAGGCGCGCCCGGGTTGTATGTTCAATCCGACGCCGCCAACCTCGGCGTTCGCCCGCATCAACCAGGTGGACAAGATGAGCGACCTCATCATCAAGGCGCTCGCGGACGCCTTACCAGACAAAGTGTGCGCCGGCACCTGCGGACAGGTGTACTTCGTCAGCTACGGCGGCACCGACGACAAGGGCGAATACTGGGTGTATCTCGAAGTCAACGAAGGCTCCTACGGGGGCCGCCCGGCCGCAGACGGCCTCGATGCGGTCGACGCGCTTGTTCACAACACGAAAAATCGGCCGGTCGAGGACATCGAACTCTCCCATCCGATGCGCGTCGAACGCTACCACCTCCGCGAGGACGGCCACGGCGCGGGCAAGCACCGCGGCGGCCACGGCATCGTCCGCGAGTCGCGCTTCCTCACGAACGCTGTGATGACGATGGAGGGCGACGGGAACACCTACCGCCCACACGGGCTGTTCGGCGGCGGCGAGGGGACTCACGGTGACCTCAAACACATCAAAGCAGACGGCGAAGTCATCGACTTGAACTCGAAGGAATCGGGTTACAAGTTCGAGGCGAACGACCGCGTGCTCATCAAAACCGCGAGCGGTGGCGGTTATGGCGACCCACACGAGCGCCCCGCTGCACAGGTGTACGAGGACTATCTCGATGGGCTCGTCTCGGTCGAAGACGCCCGCGAGAACTACGGCGTCGTCATCGAAGACGGCGAACTCGACATGGCTGCGACCACCGAACTGCGCGCCTGAATCGGCGGGCTGTGTGGCTCGGTGACACAATCTTTTAGCCACCCTCGCCCAAACACCCACTATCATGACCCAGTCGTCAGCGGAGACTACCCAAACTCCCGAAGACGTGCTCGCAACGTTCGTCGCCGGGTTGTCCTACAAGGACGTCCCCGAGAGTACCATCGAAACCATCGAACGAGCGTTCGCAGATACCGTTGGCGTCACGCTCGCTGGCGTCGTCGCTGACGCGGGCAAACGCGCGAGCGCCATCGCCACACCGACCGCACCCGAAAACGGCGGGGTGAAAATTCTCGGAACCGGAACCCACGCCGCACTCGCAGACGCGGTGCTCGCAAACGGTACTGCGGGTCACGCACTCGATTTCGACGACCTCTCGTGGGCCATGGACGGCCATCCGAGCGTTCCGATGGTCGCCCCCGCACTCGCCCTCGCAGAGCAACTTGACGCGAGCGGCAAAGACCTCATCACGGCGTTCGCCGCAGGCTACGAAGCCGAGTGCTACGTCGCAGAGCCAATCAGCCCCACCCACTACGAACTCGGCTGGCATCCGACGGCCACGTTCGGGACGTTCGGGGCGGCGGCGGCAGCCTCGCAGCTCCTCGGGCTGTCTGCTGAGGAGACGAAACGCGCGCTCAACATCGCCGCCTCAATGCCCTCTGGGCTCAAGCGAAACTTCGGGTCGATGACGAAGCCGTTGCACGCGGGATTGTCCGGGCGCTCCGGCGTCACCGCCGCGCAACTCGCTGCAGAAGGCTTCACCGCAGACGAGGCCGCAGTAAGCGGGTCACGTGGGTTCTGGGACCGGTACGGAACGGGGGCAGAGCGGGTGGCGAAACCACCCGGTGACCCGTGGCGACTGGTTGAGACGGGCATTAGCATCAAAGCCTACCCGTGTTGTTACTTCACCCACACGAGCATTGCCGCTGCCCAAGACCTCGTGTCGACTCACGACATCGAACCAGCAGACGTCGAACAAATCAAATCGACGGCTTCCGGTGGGGCGGGCGACGCGCTTTCACATCCCGACCCGCAGACCGGCCTCGAAGCGAAGTTTTCGATGGAGTACGCCCTCGCGTGTGCGGTGGCGCTCGATACGGTTTCACTCGACGCCTTCGAAGACGATGCTATCGGGGAAGAGACGGTACAACGTGTGCGCGAGCGAGCGATTTTCGAGGTCGATGAGAGCCTGCCCTACAAATCGAACGACGTGCTCGTCGAACTGACGACAACGGACGGTGACACTTACGAAGCGACGCTCACCGAGCCGCCGGGAACGCCGAACAATCCGCTTTCAGACGCCGAACTGCGGGCGAAGTTCATCGATTGTGCGACGAGAGCCGTGTCCGAATCGGTCGCAGAAGAGACGGTCGACAAACTGCTCGCGCTGCGCGACCAGCCGAGTGTTCGTGACATCGTCGCACCGCTCTGAGGAACCCGGTTTAAAAAAATTCGACGTGGGTTTAGTTCGCTTCTCTGAACTCGGTGGCGACGGTGTCCATCTCTTTGAACTCGACGCCGGGCTTGGTCTGCATGTGCTGGATGAGTTTCTCTAAGCGCATGAGCCGGTGGCCCTGACCGATAACCTGTGGGTGCATCGTGAGGATGAACACGCCATCATCGACGTTGTCGTACATCCAGTCGAATTGGTCGTACCAGCGCTGGAAGATGGAATCTTCACTGACGTACCCCATGCGGTGTGGGCGTGCCCACGTGAACGTGAACGGCGGCCAGTCGTCGCGCTGCCACGAGACGGGGAGTTCGACAATGTCGGTTGGTTCGCCGCGGTCGTATGGGCCGTCTTCTGGGGCGCTCCACCCGCCGTAGGTGTAGTGCGGTTTGAAGTCAGAAGCCATCTTGCTCGAATCCCACTCGATGCCGATATCTTCTAAGATGTCGAGGGTGTGTGAAGAAAAGTCCCATGCCGGCGAGCGATAGCCGGTTGGCTTGCGGCCGGTGAGATCAACGATGCAGTCGACGGCGCGTTCGACGTCTGCGCGTTCTGCTTCTTCTGATTCGAACGTTGCTGGGCCAGTGTGACTCCACCCGTGGTGTTGGATGTCGTAGCCACGATCCCAAACCTCTCCACTAATCTCAGGGAAACTGTCGATGGTGTGGCCAGGAATGAACCACGTCGCAGGAATGTCGTATTTGTCGTGCAGGTCGAGCAGTCGTGGCGCGCCAACCTCGGCACCGAACACACCGCGGGAGTGTCGGGTTGGTTCGTCCCACGAATCGTAGGACCACAGCCAGGTCGATACGGCGTCGAAATCGTACGATAGGCAAACGGTAGCTTTTGTCATGCGTCAGGCTGTAATTCCCAGTGAAACTGGTTAAGTCTTTACCGAGTTGTCACATTACTTGCCATTTTCAGTCAGAGAAAACCGGCAGTATGGTGCATGAAACGGAGTAAAACGGGGAAGTTCGCACCGAAATCGCCGCAAAACGCGAACGGTTGTTACCGGTCCCAGCGCGTGCCGGGATTTTCCTCTAAGTAGTCGAGGTGGTTCTCCGCGCGGTCTTCGTAGATGACGTCGCCCGGCCCGGCCGGTTCCTCAGAGAAGGTGGCGTCAATCGCGTCGTCGACGCGGAGGATGAGGTCTGCGACCTCGGTAGCGGTCACGAGCAGGCGTTGTTTGTAGTCAGTCGGGTCGAGAACGCCAGCGTCGACAGCGTTCGATATCTTACCGTCCGGGTAGACGAAGCCGATTTCGGTGTCGCCACCAGCACGGGCAGCGTGGAGGTTTGCGAGCACCGAGAGGCGGTCGTGGCCGCCGTTGTCGATGAGCGCCGCGACCGTACGTTCGAGCGCGTCTGCGAACGCCTCGACGGCGAGCTGTGCGCGGCTCGAAACCTGCGGTGCGTGCCCACGAACGGCAGACGCAAGCGTGAGTTCGATTGCACCCGCGCCCGGAACGACGCCCGTTTTTGCACCTCCCTCACCGCGAGCCGCAGCGAGCGCGGCGGCTGCCTTTCTGAGTTCAGTCGCGGCTTGGTCTGCGGGTTGGCCGGAGACGCCGTGAATTTCGGCAGCGACGCCATTTGCCCCCTCACACCCGTCGATGACGGTCATGTAGCGGTTCTTCCGGCGGCCGCGTCGCGGTTCGATGCGCACCTCAGAGACGCTCCCCGCGTATCCGAGGTCGTCTGCAGACACGTCGCCGGGGTGACGCACAAGCCTCGCACCCGTGGCTCGCGCACACTGCTTCATTTCGAGGACGCTCACGCCCCGAATCCCCATGATGCCTGCATCCGCGAGCAGACGTTGATACTCCTGACTAATGCCGAGCCGCGTGATGACGACATCGACGCCGAGCGAGACGTAGTGGTCAACCACCGCCTTCCGGCGGGCGGCGTGGTGGGCGTCTAAGTCGTCAAGTTGGCTCCGCGATTCGAGTTGCATGACCATATTCTCGTCCCATTTCGGGTCTTGAAGCCCGCCCGAGTTGTGGCCGTCGAGCAGGAGCACCGTCGCCTCTTCTACGTGTCGCGGCATCTCGTCGCTCGCGCGCGTGTTGCGGTCGAGAATCGCTCCGTGGACGAGTCGAGAGTCGGAAAGCGACCCTTCTCCGAGACATCGAACGCTGAACGTCTCCTCGGTTGGTCGTCCGATTTCGTCCACTGCCGCCACCGCGAGCGACGCCCACTCGTCTGCGAGGCCGCCGATGTCGTTGCCCGTCATCGCCGTGCGCGCGATCGCGTGGGCGGTTGCCGCCGGGTCGTCGAATACTGAGAGCGGCTTCGAGTGTGCAGAGAGGGTAGAAAGCGCCTGTTCGAGGGCGATGGCGTAGCCCTGTCGAATGTCGTAGGAGTGCAGCCCCAGTTCAAGCAGGTCTTCGGCGTTCGACAGTAAGGCCCCAGTCAGAATAACGCCTCCAGAGACGCCGTCGGGGATGTCTTGGCCTTCGACAGACGTTTCTCCCGGGCGTTCCGGGCCGAGAATCCGCGTGACGATGGGCGCAACGGGGTGTTCGAGTGGAAGGGCGTTCAAGAGGGTCGCACCGTCGTTCGCCACGGTGAAGTCGTCCATTTTCGGGAGTCCTTCGTTTTCGGGTTCGTGTTGCGTGGCGACTTGGTTGACGACCAGTTTGTCGCGTGACCGGGGGCCAAACGTCGATTCAAGGACGTTCGCCATCACGCGGACTGCGACGCAGTTCGCGTGGGGAAACTGCGGAACCGGTTCCTCCGCAGGTTCCTCGGCTTCGGGCCGCTTGTGTACGCTACTCATCTACCATCATGTTACTCCGTACCAATAAAAGAGTGTCCCCTCTGCGGGTGATTTATGGGGCACATTCGCACAAAAATTGACAGGTGTCGGTGGCTCAGACGCTCCAGTCTGGAATGTCGCGCACGACGAACTCGCCGTGGCCCGGCGACCCAACGACCTCGCCGTCTTTCGCGACGCATTCGCCGCGGACGTACGTCTGCTTGACGCGGCCGGTGACCTCTTTGCCTTCGTAGATGGAGAAGTCAGCCGCAGAGGCGTTGTCTTCTGCTTTGATGGTGTACGTCTCGTTCGGGTCGAACAGGACGATGTCGGCGTCAGAACCGGGGTCAAGCGACCCCTTCTCCGTGAGGCCGAACGTCTGGGCTGGATACGTGCTCATCACGCGCACGAGGAACGGATAGGAGAAACCACGGTTGTTCACCGCTTCGTCGTGAACCACCGGAAGGCTCGCTTGCAGGCCGTTTGCGCCGAAGGTGCTCTCCCACCAGTTATCGACGTTCTTTCCTTCCAGTTTGTACCCACAGTGGTCGGTCGAGACCACGCCGAGCGTGCCCTTCTGGAGGTGTTCGAACATCGCTTCGTTGTCGTCTGGCTTGCGGATTGGCGGCGCAATCATCGCCTGATTGCCGAGTTCGCCGTAAATCGAGTCGTCGAGGGCGAGATAGTGGGTACACGTCTCGCCGCGGACGAGCGAGCCATCGACCTGGAACTGTTCGAGGACGTCCGCGGACTTCCGACAGCTCGTGTGGATGCCGTAGTACTTCGCACCGGCTTCGGTCGCCATCCGCACAGCGTCCTCTGCAGCCATGGCCTCTGCGTAGTCGGGGCGCGACTGTGGATACCACGTCGGGTCGCCTTTCCCCTCTTCTTGGAACTGCGCGGTCAGTTCGTCGCACACGTCGGGGTCTTCGGTGTGGAACACGCCAACGGCATCGAGTTCCGCGATGCGTTGGAGGACGGTGTTCATGAACCCGTTGTCGAGGCCGATTTCGTAGGCCGTGAACATCTTGAACGAGGTAACGCCCGCTTCCACCGCGTCTTCGAGTTCATCGAGCACGGCGGGGTCTTGGCGCGTGAGCGCGCCGTGAACGCTGTAATCGATGATTGCCTTCTTGCCTTTCTCTTTCTTTTCCTCGATGCCCTCCATGAGGGTGCCCTCTTCTTCGTAGTTGCTCAACTCACCAACCCACGCCTGCCACGCGAAGTCGATGTACGTCGTGACGCCCCCGAGGGCGGCTGCCCCAGTTCCCGTTTCGTACGTATCAACCGAAAAGTGGTCTTCGATGTGAACGTGCGGGTCGATGATTCCCGGCATGACGAGCATCCCGCTTGCATCGACGACTTCGTCCGCGTCCGGCATCGATTCGTCGGTGCCGACGGCGACGATTTTCCCACCGTCGATGGCGAGACTCGCGTCGAACATGTCGGTCGAAGTGACGAGCGTGCCCCCACTGATGACTGTGTCTACAGGCATATGTATGTCACCTCGTGACACTACAAAAAGGTTCACTGTGGGGAAGTGGCAAAACGGCCACTGTCCACTGTTGGAGACTATTCGCCAACCACTTCGAGCGCCGCTGCCACCCGGAGCGCAGTCGCGTCATCGAACTGCGGTGCGACGGCTTGCGCGCTAACCGGCAGTCCATCGACCGTCCCAACTGGAACCGAAACGGCGGGCGACCCGGTGATGTTGAACGGCGCGGTGTTGCCAATGAGCGGGAGGAAATCTTCACGCGTCGTCGTCTCACCGATTGCGGGCGGGAGCGTCCGGAGGGTCGGCATCACGAGTGCATCCACGTCCTCGAAGGTCGCAGCGAGTCGTTCGGCGAAGTCGATGCCGTCTCTGCGGGCACGAGCGTAGGCTTTCCCTCCCGTTTTCGCGTCTAAGAACGCTGGCGGAAGGATGCGACGGGCGACGTGGTCGCCAAGGCCCTGTTCTCTCGCCCGTTCGAACGCGGCGCGGAGTTCTTCGCTGTACCCGGAGCCAAACCCGCGCACGACCCCGTTGCCCGCGAGCAGCCAGCAGAACTCGGCCGACCCAATGTTCAGATAGGCGTGTTCGAGATTCAAGTCGAGGGAAACGGGTTTCGTCTCGATGCCAACGTCCGCGAGCCGGTCTGCGGTCGCCCGAACCGTCGAATCGACGGCGCTCTCGGCCCGGTCGAAAGCCGTATCCGGAATTCCGACAGTGAGGTCTGTAAAGTCGGTGAGGCTGCCTTCGATACCATCGAGATCGGTGCCAGCGACAGTTGGGTCGCGTGGGTCGGGCCCAGCCATTGCCGCGAGGGTGCGCGCCGCCGTGTCTACATCGCGGGTGAGCGGCCCAATCGTGTCGAGCGACGGGGCGAAATCGACGAAGCCGTAGCGTGGAACGAGTCGGTGCGACGGTTTCGCGCCGACGACGCCACAGCACGCGGCGGGGATGCGGATGCTCCCGCCGGTGTCACTTCCGAGCGCGATATCGACGGTTCCTGCGGCGACAGCCGCACCGCTCCCACTCGACGACCCGCCTGCGACGAAGTCTGGGGCGGTCGGATTCGTTACGTGCCCGAAGTCGCTGAACTCGCCGGTCGGACCCATCGCGAACGGCTCCATGTTCGCCTTGCCAACGAGCGCGCCGCCCGCCGCGAGCAGGCGCTCGATGACGGGCGCGTCGAACGTCGGGACGAGCGAGTAGTGGGCAGACCCACACGTCATCTCTAGGTTTGCGACCGCGATGTTGTCTTTCACCGCAATTGTCTGGCCTGCAAGCGGCCCGTCCGGCGTCTCGATTCGCGGTTCGTCGTAAACGGCGAGTAGGGCGTTTTCGTTGTCCGTACTCTGCTGGCCGCGATTCTCGCCAGTCGGTGGCGGCGTTTCGTCAACGTCCGCTTCATCGAGCGCGGCCGAAACCAGCTCTTCGAGAACCGAATCTGGAAGGTCGAAGGCGAATCTGGCTGCTTGCTCGCGCATGAGCGCGAGGTCTGGTTCGCTCATCGTACGCTCCTCCAACGGGACGCCCGGCGCAGTCGCTGTCTCGTCATACCCTCACCTCTCCGGGGAGTCTCTTAAATCCGCCGTCGCAGACAATTTCGGTGGGTTTGTGGCGGTCTGAAAATCGAGAACTACCCTACGTGTGCGCCTCGATTCCTGCGGTGATGATGTCCATGCCCGCTTCGGCTTGCGCCTTGGTCATGACGAGTGCCGGAAGCAGGCGGAGCACGTTGCCGTAGCGACCGGCAGACCAGACGAGCACGCCGTGTTCGTAGCAGTACTTCTGGATGGCCTTGACCGTGTCTGAGAGTGGGTTTCCGTCTTCGTCCCACATCTCGACGCCGATGAACAGCCCTTCGCCGCGTACCTCCGTTGTCGCGGGGTCGGTGGCTTCAGCGAGGCGGTCTCTGAGGTAGGTGCCGAGGTCGCGTGCGTGTGCGAGCAGGTCGTGTTCCTCGATGTATTCGATGGCGCGGATGCCCCCGCGCATGGCGGGGACGTTGCCGCGGAACGTGCCGATGTGGCCGCCCGGCCCCCACGTATCGAACTTCTCGTGATACATGACCGCGCCGAGCGGCAGGCCCGCACCGCCGATGCCTTTCGCCATCGTCATTGCGTCAGGGGTCACGCCCGACCACTCGGAGGCGAACCACTTGCCCGAACGCCCGAAGCCGGATTGAATCTCATCGAAGATGAGCATCACGTCGTTGTCGTCTGCGAGGTCGCGCAGGCCGGGCAGGAACTCTTGGGGTGGCACGACGACGCCGCCTTCGCCTTGAATCGGCTCGACCCAGATGCCTGCTGGATTCTCCTTCCCGCTGTAGGGGTCTTCGAGAACCGTCTGGATGTGGTCGAGCGCGTGTGCGCATTCTTCGTCGGTCGAGGGGTACGGTGCGTGGACGACCCCCGGCAGGAGTGGCTCGTAGCCTTTCTTGTACTTCTTCCCGGCGGTGAGGCTGAGCGCCCCGCCAGTCGAGCCGTGATAGGCTCCCTCGAAGGCGAGCAGTCCGGTCCGGCCCGTGTTGTGCTTTGCGAGTTTGATGGAGCCTTCGATGGCGTCGCTACCGCTCGGGCCGCCGAAGACAACTTTGTTGTTTCCTTTGAGCCCGCCCGGTGCAATCCCGTCGAGTGCCTCGATGAAGTCGAGGCGTGTCTCGGTGGGGAAATCAATCGTGTGGGTGATTTTCTCCGTCTGCTCATGGACGCCTTCGAGGACGTACGGGTTCGAGTGGCCGACGTTCAGTACGCCGATGCCAGCGAAGAAGTCGAGGAAGATGTTTCCATCAACGTCCCGAACCGTCGAGCCTTTCGCCGCGTCGAGGGCGATGGGAACACTTCGTGGATAGGCAACGGCGTTGCTTTCGATTCGCTTTTGTCGCTCGATAAGTCGATCCGACTCGGGTCCGGGAATCGAGGTTTCGAGGTGCGGTGCGTCTGCTAGGTGTAGTTCGTCGATGGGAGGCCCTGCGCTCATCATCTAAGGGTCACAGGGCGTCACCATATAGGTTGTCACTTCGTGACATGGTTTCGACACGCACCCGGCTGATTCGCAGATTGTAGACTGGGACGGGAAGGCGGAAGCTATAATTGGGATGTCGTGCGAGATACTGGCATGGTTTCAGTGGACATCAACTGCGACATGGGAGAGAGCTATGGAAACTGGGAGATGGGCAATGACGAAGGGGTGATGCCCTACATCACCTCTGCGAACATCGCCGCAGACTACCACGCGGGCGACCCACACGTCATGCGCGAGACGGTCGCCCTCGCTGCAGAACACGACGTCGGCATCGGCGTCCACCCGGGGCTGCCGGACAGAATGGGCTTTGGGCGGCGCACGATGGACGCCTCCCCCGAGGAACTCCGCGACTTCGTCATCCACCAGCTGGGTGGGATTCGCGTGTTCGCTGACTACTACGACCTGTCGATGCAACACGTCAAACCCCACGGCGCGATGTACACGATGCTCTCACAGAGTGCAGACCACACCCGGGCGGTCATCGAAGGCTTACTCAAAGTAGACCCGAGTCTCGTGTTCGTCGCCACCGACATGAACATCTACAACGTCGCCCAAGAGTACGACGAGCTGCGGTCAGTGTTCGAAGGCTTCATCGACATCGACTATCGTCCGGATGGGAGTCTCATCGTCGAGCGGAAAGTTGGCCCGCGCGACACCGACTTGATGGTCGAACGGTTCGTGAGCATGGCGCTCGACGACGAAATCGAGACGCCGTCTGGCGAAGTGATTGAAATGCCCGCAGACACCATCTGCATCCACGGCGACGGCGCGAACGCCGTCGAGATTCTCGAAGCGATTCACGCAGAAAAAGACGAGTATGGAATCGAACTCGCAAAGCTTGACGAGATTGTCTGAGTGAGATTCACAATCTAGCGTCCGTTTTTTTAGGGTCTGGCGAGTGTAACACTGTCTCATCGGTCTTTTCGACCGTCTTGGGCTGCTGCTGTGATACAGGTGGCTCGTAACGCCCAACGCACGTGAGTCAGATCATGAGTTGGATGTCAGAATCAGCCATCTGTTGAATTGCAGTTGCGGCTCCAACACCGGTCGTGACGCCGTCAAAGAAATCATCTTCGTCGTAGCCCATCAGGTCGATGGTCATTTGACATGCCTGGAATTCGACCCCCATTTCGAGGGAAGTCTCGAGGAGTTCTTGGATGGTGGCAGTGTTGTTATCGTCAATCTGCTTTTCCATCATTTTCGTCGTCACTCGATCCATTCCTGGCAGCGCAGCGACGATGTTCGGCAGTGGAGTGTTGGGGTTACCAACTGAGCTCATCTTCAGGTTCTTCGAATGTTTCTTGTGCAAAATATCGAGTCCCCAGAATGTGTGAAACACTGTGACATCCCAGCCAAATGCTGCGGCTGTACTCGCGAGGATGAGCGGTGGGTACGCCATGTCGAGAGTGCCCTTCGTCGCGATGATGGACATCTTCTTTGGGCCCGCTTCTTTGGCCTCGATATCACGAAGGCGAGATTCGAGATTTTCAATACGGGATTCGAGTTCATCTCGACTCAGTGCGTCGGCATCGACCGAATTCTCAGGACTATCTGTGTCGGTACTCATAGATTACTCCGTCTTGCGCACATAGTGTTTGTACACGTCTCCATCTTCTACCTGGTCGAGAAGTTCCGCGTTTGACTGTGTCTTTGCCCATCCGCCGAGATCGCTCATGCTTCCTGGGTCGGTCGCTAGAACCTCTAGTACGTCACCTGCTTCGAGGCCATCGACTGCCTGCTTCGTCTTGACGACAGGCATTGGACAGTTCTGTCCTTTCACGTCAAGGATCTTCGTGGGGGTGTAGTTCGTCATGGTATTGAGTTCATTGCCCAATATCAGACAGGGACGTAAATATCTAACGACAGCCGTGCCGAATAGGTGCACAACCGAAACGGTATTCAGTTACAAAACCTCCTTTTGCAGGCTCTTGGGACGTTTCCTCCCAATCAATATTGATTGGCTTGCACAATTCTATCCAAAGGTTTATGCGCCGTCTCCGGATATGTGCCACTAACAATGGCGCAACGCAACCTCCATGAAAATGAGGACGCAATCGATTCGATCACACCAATGGCGCTGAAAGAGCGCATCGAAAGTGGGGCGCCGGTGTTCCTCCTCGATGCTCGCGCTGAAGATGACTTTTCGGAGTGGCACATCGACGGCGAAACCGTCGAGATCATAAATTACCCCTACTTCCAGCTCCTCGACGACATCCCAGAAGCTCTCCTCACACAACTTCCCGAGGAGCAGCAGATTACGGTTCTCTGTGCAA
This sequence comes from Haladaptatus sp. ZSTT2, assembly GCF_037081775.1. Classification (NCBI taxonomy): domain Archaea; kingdom Methanobacteriati; phylum Methanobacteriota; class Halobacteria; order Halobacteriales; family Haladaptataceae; genus Haladaptatus; species Haladaptatus sp. ZSTT2. The sequence continues at coordinate 343,297 of NZ_JBAMHQ010000002.1, read as the reverse complement.
AAGGGGGCTCTAGTGAACTGGTCGCAAAGAACATCCAAGACGAGGGCTACGATGTGAATCACCTTGAAGACGGGATGAATGGCTGGGCACGCATCTACGAGAACACCGAACTCGATGTCGATGTGGATGCGACGATAGTCCAATACCGCCGGCCATCGAGTGGCTGTCTCGCGTATCTCATCGTTTCAGACGGTGAAGCTGCAGTTATCGACCCGCTCCGAGCGTTCGCCCACGAATACGTACAAGACGCCCACGCAATGGGTGCAGAACTTCAGTACGCCCTCGACACCCACATCCATGCAGACCACATCTCTGGCATCCGCACTGTGGCAGCAGAGTCGGCTGCAACTCCACTGCTCCCCGAAGCTGCCGTGAACCGTGGAGTCGAATACGATGTAGACTACGAGATGGTCGGAGATGGCGACACACTTTCAGTGGGAGACAGTACGATCAAAGTCATCCACACGCCCGGCCACACGACCGGCATGACCGCGTACAAAGTCGGTAACGTGCTGTTCACCGGCGATGGTCTCTTCACTGAAAGCGTAGCTCGGCCCGACCTTGAAGATCCAACCGCCGCAAAACACGCGGCGAGTACACTCTACGAAAGTCTCACTGAGAACGTTCTCACCCTTCCTGACGAGACCATTATCGCGCCGGCACACTTCAGCGACGCCGCGGTGCCACAAGACGACGGCACGTACACGGCAAAACTCGGTGATTTGAAGGCCTCGATGGCGGCACTTTCGATGGACGAAACTGACTTCGTTGAGTTCATCGTCGCAGATATGCCACCACGACCGGCGAATTACGAGGAAATTATCGCGACCAATCTCGGGCACCAATCGGCAGACGCCGAGGAAGCGTTCACCCTTGAACTCGGGCCGAACAACTGTGCCGCGAGCGACGAAGCTCTGATTAACTAATATGAACATGCTCACCCCGCTCGTTGCACTCTCAGAGCTCTTTCCGAGAGGGGTTTCCCCGTACCTTCTCGGGGGCCTCCTCGTTGGGCTCGGTGCAGCGACAATTTATCTCGCCACCGGGATTATCGCTGGCGCGAGTACATTCCTTGAATCGTCGCTCTCGTACGTTTCAGAAGTCAAGCGATTCAACCGATACAAGTACGTCTCCTCCCGCAATTGGCGCGTCGTTTTCACCGTCGGAATCGTTAGCGGTGCGGCTATCTACACGCTGATATCAGGCCAAGGCGCGTGGACGACTGATGTCCAATGGTGGCGACTGCTCGCCGGTGGGTTCCTCGTCGGCGTGGGTACCCGCCTCGGTAAGGGCTGTACCTCCGGACACGGTGTCTGTGGCGTCGGGTCGCTCTCGAACACATCGTTCGTGAACGTCGCGACGTTCCTCGCTGTCGCCATCGGGACAGCACAACTCGTCCAAGCACTCGGGGTGTCGCCATGAGTGACACTGGACGGAGCCCGTGGTTCCTCCCGGTCATTTACATCGGGGGAATTATCTTTGGAGTTGGCCTCGCCTTGAGCGGTATGGCAAAGCCAGAAATCGTTCTGGACTTCCTCCAATTCGAGGACTTCGGCCTCCTGTTCGTAATGGGCGGGGCTGCCCTCGTGACCGGCATCGCATTCGCAGTCGCGACTCGGTATCTTGGGTCAGCTCCGTTGACCGGCAGTGAGTACAGACGCAGGGTCAAGAACCTCGACCGAAATGTCGTCGTTGGTGGAGTCGTGTTTGGTGGTGGCTGGGGCCTCTCAGGAATCTGTCCTGGGGCAGCCTATGCCAGTGTCGGCATCGGTAATGTTCCCATTCTCTGGGCTATCGCCGGGATGTTCCTCGGCGCGTACGCCCAGGGCTACTGGCGATCTACTCGATCAGACGAGGCAGTCCCATCCAATTGAAACAATGCGCACACACAACTGCACAGGCCTACGCCCACAGGATTGTCCAACAATGAATCTGCTGTACATAAACCAAACCCATGAGTAAACTGGTCGCACTCGAGTTGTTAGCCGGGTCGACACACGCTGTAAGAACTGTCGGAATCGTCCTCGCCGAAGCCGGAGCACTGTACGTTGGGTACGGCGCGATGACCACCGTGATTGGCCCAAAAATACAAGCCACACTGGAAGGTGAGCAATGATGGATCTGTTCGGGTTGAGCCTTGTGATGGTCGGTATCTTCGTCGGGTTCGGCCTGCTCATCGGCATTCTGTTCGGCTTTTTCGGCATGGGTGGGTCGTTCCTCGTCACGCCAGCCCTCCTCGTGATGGGCTACCCAGCGAAAGTAGCGGTCGGGAGTGGACTGGCCTTCGTCTTCGGGACGAGCGTTATCGGTGCGCTTCGCCACCGCAGCCACGGGCAGGTCGATTATAAACTGGCGACGATCATGACCATCGCGATGACCATTGGCATCAAATTAGGTGAGTACGTCATCACCTACCTCGAATCGACCGGGGTCATCGATGTGGTCATCAGCGTCGCCTACGTAAGCCTCTTGGCGATTGTTGGTCTATTCACGCTCCACGACGCACGGTCGACCGACCGCAAATCTGTGGGTGTAGATCTCTCCACAAAAGTCCAATCCATTGAGATACCACCGATGGTCACGCTAAAAGGTGACATCCGCATCTCTGCAGCCATTATCTTCGTACTTGGGCTCGCAATTGGCGTCCTCTCAGGGCTCCTCGGCGTCGGTGGCGGATTCCTCCTCATGCCTGCGATGATGTACGGGTTTGGTGTCCCTGCGGCGATTGCAGTCGGTACGGACATCCTCCAGATCACCATCTCAGGAGCATTTGGAGCGTTCGTTTACGCAGAGGCTGGTGCGGTGAACCTCCCAGTCGTTGGGGCACTCCTCGCTGGGAGTGCGCTCGGCGCTCGTATCGGTGCGGCCGCGACGAAACTCGTCGCCGAAGAAGGTATCAAAGGTTACTTCGCCGCAATGTTACTTGCGGGAAGTGTGGCCGTCGCCGCGAAAAATCTAGCCGAACCGCTCGGTTTGGCGTGGTTGGAAATGCTGAGTATCGCGCTCATTTTCGGTGCGGCAATTCTCGTGAGTGGCGCCGTCGTCCTGAGTGCCATCTGCCAGCTGAGAAGTAACGCCACGGGTGCGTGGTGTCGATTAACCTCGACCGAGAGCATGTCGCCGGGGCAATAACAGTTTCCTGCCTATCGACCAATCGTCCCGACCAGTATTGTACACACTGCGCAAAGTCTTTTGTGTCGCCAACACCAAACTCAAACAACCATGGGAGATTCATTGAGTCAATTGCTCCAAAATCAGATGGAGTGTGAAGGCCTCCTCGAATGCATTTACGGCCTCAAAAATATCGACACGACAGTGTTCAAACTGTTGAGTACCACCCGAGAACCGATGACCGTCGACGAGGTTGCGAGCCGCATCGACCGAGAGCGTTCCACCGCCTATCGCTCAGTGCAACGGCTCATCGAGGCAGGAGTCGTCAAAAAAGAGCAGATGAACTACGAGCAAGGAGGGTATTATCACGTCTACACAGCGAGTGACTCGGACGAAATTTCGCGGAACTTCCAACGAATGCTCAACGACTGGTACGCAAAGATGGGGTCACTCATCGGGGAGTTCAACGAAAAGTATTCAGATCAAGCAAAACCCCCAGTACCTACTCAACTCGAAAGCTAACACCAGTCTTCGCACCCCTCCCATTCTTTTTTCTGTTCTCTCCGTTGGGAACCCACACTCTCTCTCTCTTCTGGCCGACGGCGTTAAGTAGGACCACCATATAGTATTGCATACAATGAGCAATATTGAATTTGCGCCGTCCGCTCTCGCAAATCGACTCCATGACGACAATGCTGAGGAGCTCTACATCCTCGACATCCGCCGAAAAGAAGACTACAATGAGTGGCAAATTCCGGGGAGTACGAACCTCCCAATCTACGACGACCTCCTCAACTACGATTACTCGTCGCTCAAAGACCACTTAGACGACCTCCCCCAGAACAAAGAGATCGCAATCATCTGCGTGGCCGGCGTCACCTCTGCCCGAGCCGCAGAGTTCCTCCGCGAGCACGGCTTCGACGCGAAGTCCGTTGACAACGGCATGAACGGCTGGGGGCGCGTCCACCAGCAGTACAACGTCACGGGCGCAGAAGGAGTCGTCCAGGTTGTACGGCCCGGAACCGGCTGTGTTTCGTACATCATTCACGACGATGGTGAAGCACTCATCATTGACCCAACCCAGTACATGGACGAATATCTACGCGTGGCCGACGAACGCGATCTCGAAATTATTGGCGTTACAGATACGCACGCCCACGCAGACCACATCTCCGGTGCTCGGAAGCTGTCTGGCGAACTCGACGTACCGTACTACCTCCACGAGAACGACGTGTCCGAACTCGACAACATTACCGAACTCGAGGATGGTGAGACACTGACGGTTGGCACTCGCGAAATCGACGTTATCCATACGCCTGGCCACACCCATGGGAGTGTCTCTTTCCAGTTTGGCGACGCTCTCCTCTCTGGGGACACATTGTTCCTTCGGAGTGTCGGCCGCCCAGACTTAGAGGACAACTCCGAAGACGCTGTTCGCCAAGCAGCAAGTCTACTGTTCGACAGTCTTACCGACTTGACCGACCGTCCAGACGAAACCATCGTCCTCCCAGGCCACTTCAGCAATGAGATGAGTCGTCCACTCGCCACAGAACTTGGCGAGGTTCGTGAAGAGTCGAACAACGAACTACTGAGCTATGTTACCGATGGTGACGAGAAGAAATTCGTCGAGACAATCGTCGAGAGCCTCTCCGACGAACCCGCGAACTATAACGAGATCAAGGAGATAAATTGGGGAAAAAAGCAGCTGGGAGCAAACGCAGAATCACTCGAACTCGGGCCCAACAACTGCGCGGCAAACTAAGTCAGTCCACTTTTTTTAACAAGCCGAAACGAGACGATATCCGCAGTTGTAGACGCATGTCGTTCGGGGACGCCAACTATTATTTGCTGTGTGAAAGACAGGTTCAAACAGAGTGAGTTGGTTATTCGACTCCAGTGAAATCCTCGTCTACGTATTTTGTGGTGTGCTCGCTGTCGAGGAACGTATCGTCTTCGAGCACCGCGAGGTGGAACGGAATCGTCGTTGGAATCCCCTCAATGCGGGCTTCGTTGAGCGCCCGGCGTGCGCGGCGAATCAGTTCCTCGCGCGTCTGGCCCGTGACGATGATTTTCGCAAACATCGAGTCGTAAAACGGTGACACCGAATCATCTTGATCGATACCATCATCGACGCGCACGCCCATCCCGCGCGGCGGCGCATACCGGGTCAGTTTGCCGGGGTGCGGGCGGAACTCTTGGGTGGGGTCTTCCGCGTTGAGTCGGAACTCCATCGCTGCACCGCGTGGCTCGACGGCGTCCTGTGGGAAGTCGAGTTCTTCACCTGCCGCGATTCTGAGTTGCCACTGGACGATGTCGATGCCTGTGACCGACTCCGTCACTGGGTGTTCAACCTGCACGCGCGTGTTCACTTCGAGGAAGTAGAACTCGCCGTCCTCGTAGAGGAACTCAACGGTGCCAGCATTCTCGTAGCCAGCCTCTTTCATCCCACGGCGGGCCGATTCGCACAGCTCCTCTCGCACCGCTTCTGTGAGCACCGGCGACGGTGTCTCCTCGATGAGCTTCTGTTGGCGGCGTTGCACCGAGCAATCGCGTTCGCCAAGATGACGAACGTTGCCGTGGGTGTCTGCAATAATCTGCACCTCGATGTGACGCGGGCTTTCGAGGTACTTTTCGACGTACACCGTCGAGTTGTCGAAGTAGGCTTCACCCTCGCGTTGGGCGTTTACGAGCGCGTCTTCGACCTCATCTTCGCTTTCGACGATGACGAGCCCGTGACCGCCGCCCCCACCGTCTGCCTTGATGGCGATTGGATACTCGTACTCCGCGGCGAATGCTTTGATCTCGTCTGCGCTGGTGACGGGGTCGGTGGTTCCCGGGACGATTGGCACGCCCGCTTCTTGCATCACCGTGCGCGCTTTGGTCTTCTCACCGAGTTGCTCCATCGATTCGGGCCGTGGACCAACCCACGTGAACCCCTCGTCTTGGACGCGGCGGGCGAACGCTGCGTTCTCCGCGAAAAAGCCGTAGCCTGGATGGATGGCATCGACGCCCGCTTCATTCGCAACCTCGAAGATGGCGTCTTGGTCGAGGTAGCTTTTCGCCGCTGACGACGGCCCGACGTGGTACGCCTCGTCCGCGAGCCGGACGTGTTTTGCCGACTCATCCGTGTCGCTGTAGATTGAAACGGCTTTGACGCCGAGTTCCTTGCACGCCTGAATCACCCGGACGGCTATCTCTCCTCGATTGACTACGAGTACACTGCTGAACATCTACTCATAGGTTTCAGGACTCCACTATAAATTGCGTGGGCAAACTGTGCTCAGCACACATGTTCGTTCGACGATATACAGCAACTATACATAAGGCTGTTGTGAACAATGCATTCACTGAGATGGTTGCGAATAGCATCACACCCAAGACCCTTCCAGAACCGCGATACGAACATGGAAGTGACGATTACATCTTCGTCGAGTTAGACGAGGAGATGAGTTTCGACGCCAACTTCCGGGCCGTGGCGATTACCCAGCAGCTACGCGAGTTGGAGCTTCCGGGCATCATCGAAATCTGCCCGGCGAATGCGTCGTACATGATTCACTTCGACCCCGACGAAATTGCTCCAGACGCACTCGTCGCGAAGTTAAAAGACGTCGCCGCAGACACCGACCTCTCAGACTATCAGTGGGAGACGCGTGTTATCGACTTCCCCGTGCTCTACGAAGACGAGTGGACTCACGAGACGCTGATGCGGTTTCGGGATAACCACCAAGACGCGAACGCGACCGACATCGAATACTCCGCGAAAATCAACGGCTATGACACCGTCCAAGACTTCATCGACGCGCACACGGGCGCGCCGCACATGGTGACGATGGTCGGGTTCGTCCCCGGCTTGCCGTGGTGTTTCCAAATGGTGCCCCGCGATCGACAGATTGAGGTGCCAAAGTACGTCTCGCCGCGGACGGACACCCCTTCGCGCGCGGTCGGGTTCGGTGGCGCGTTCACCGCCGTCTATCCCGTCCAAGGTGCAGGCGGCTACCAACTGTTCGGCCGGACACCCGTCGAAGTGCTCGACGTGGACCAGGAACTCGCGGACTTCGAAGAGTCGATGGTGTTCCCATCGCCGGGTGACATCTTCAAGTTCCGCCAAATCGACCGCGAGGAGTACGACGAGATTCGTGAGGAAGTCGAAGCGGGAACGTTCGAGTTCAAAATGGAACCAGTCGAGTTCTCCCCAGAGGAGTTCTTCAACGACCCAGATGCGTACAACGAGCGGCTCATGGAGGTGCTGTACGAATGATTGAAGTGTTAGATGGTGGCCTCTCGACCACCGTTCAAGACAACGGCCGCTACGGTCAGTATCACATCGGCGTCCCACCCTCAGGCGCGATGGACCAGTTCGCCCACAGCGTCGCAAACTACCTCGTTGGCAACGACGAAGAGCACGCGACGCTCGAAATGACGTACAAGGGCTGTGAGGTGCGCTTCGAAGAAGACACCGTCATCGCGCTCGCAGGCGCGGAGATGGCCGCGACGCTCGACGGCGAAGCGATTCCGATGTGGGAGGCCGTCGCCGTCGACGCAGGCGACGAGTTAGCGCTCCAGTTCGCCACCGCAGGCGCGCGAACCTATCTCGCCGTCGCGGGAGGCATCGACGTCGAACCGGTGATGGACAGTCGCTCTACCTACGCGCTCATCGGCATTGGCGGACACGAGGGGCGCGCGCTCGAAGAAGGCGACGTGCTCGCCGTTGGAGAGCCAGCCGCGAACGCAGACGCCTTCGTTGGCACGCGGGTGCCAGCCGAGGACATTCCCACCTACGACGATGATGATGCGAACATTCGTATCGTCATCGGCCTCTGTGACTACCGGCTCACGGAGGAAAGCAAAGAACGCCTCACCACAGAGGAGTGGAAAGTCGCGGCTGACGCAGACCGCGTTGGCTACCGACTCACCGGCCCGGAACTCGAGTTCGTAGAGCGCGAACAGCCGTTCGGTGCGGGGACGGACCCGACGAACGTGGTCGACCTCGGCTACCCGGTCGGGTCGATTCAGATTCCACAACAGCCCATCGTCGTGATGCGCGATGCTGTCACGGGAGGCGGTTACGCCACGGTAGCGACGGTCATCAGCGCAGACCGCGGTAAGCTCTCACAGCGGCGTACCCACCAGTCGGTGTACTTCACCAACGTCTCCGTGGATGACGCGCTGGCTGCGCGCGAAGAACAAGAGGCGGTGCTAGCCGACATCAAGGCGGCGGTGACACCGTCCTAACAGCGTCACGAACTGGATAGTCTGCACAACAATTATCTAACCAACCAACGACACACCAATAATGAAAGAAACAATCAGTGCTCCGATGCCAGGCGTATTCTACCGCAGATCAGACCCAGACACCCCAGCGTTCGTAGAGGAAGGCGACAACGTCAGCGCAGGCGATGTGGTCTGCCTCGTCGGCGTTATGAAGAACTTCTACGAAGTGACGGCCGAAAGCGACGGTACCGTCTCGAAAATTCTCGTCGACAACGAATCTGAAATCGAAGCGGGCGACCCACTCATGGAGATCGAAGTCGAGTAACCACACAGCACGCGACGAATACACCTTTTTCAGGCCACCTTCTGCACACAGAGCGAAGGCGGTGAGCGACTGCTCTACACGCTCGCGACACAATTTCTCTAGATTGAACTATGTCAGAGAAAAGAGTGGACATAGAATATGGTAGACTAGCGCCATAACGAAAGAGTCGAAAAATGCACCACAATGCTCCACGAAATAGATTGTAGTTCTATAGCTTAGAGAGTTATTGAATTCAATCTAAGACAAGTATAATACCGCACATCGCGCGAAAATAGTAAATATCCAGCTTTCATAAGGCGTATTTAGTATTAGTGAGCGTTTGCATGATGGAATCAGTAATTAATTAGAGTAATTAAAAATATTAGCGGTGGGGATGGCCAATTCGTTAATTGTCTCCCGTCCGATCAGTTAACCCTCACACAGGAATGTGAAAACCCACTCACTGCACAGCAAGGTAGTCGCAATTGCTAATATTTTCATAATAAAAATTAATCCGACATATATTCGAATTCGCCCCAATCACCAACCGGCCACTGCAGAAGCCGTCTGTTCAGCTCTGCCGAACACGTGTTGCGAGTGCTGCAATATGAGCGCTATGCTCACATGCCTCGTACATCTCACAGAAGCCGACACACCTTAACATAACAATAGTACCATCGTTATGTATGGCTCTGATTCGACACGAAAGGAATCGACCAGAGCCTCATTCACTCCGGAGTCGGTTGAATTCCACATTGTGGAATTAGCGGTGAGGTTGTCGCTCCAGAAGATATTCGTGGGTGGGAACCGTTCACGTACGAGATGACGAAAAACCTCGCACAGGTGTTCTTGCAGGTGGCAGACGTTGCACAATCAGTTGCGTTCTACGAAACTGGGTTGGGACTGACCGTCACCCATCGAGGCGAACAGAATGCGACCTTCGAGACCGGGTCGTGCGAGCTCATGGTGCAAAAACAGTTCGACGCACAAACGCTCGATGGCTTCGGGCTGGTGCCACCCGAGGAACCCAAGGGAAGCGGAGCAATCATCGTCCTCGAGGTCGAAGACGTGGAAGAAGCCTACGAGGGGCTGGACGCGGTCGATGCCGACCTTCGCTGTGAGCCACAGGTCGTCCCGTGGGGTCGTGAGATGTTCATCGTTGCTGACCCAGACGGCTATATCCTCGAAATTTCGCGCCCAGCACCCGAATAAGCGAGTCGAAACAAAAGCACGTAGAGTCGTTCCCCATGGTGGAATGGCAATTCCATATCGTGGAAACGCCCTCCAGAGCACCCATAACACCGAATTTCATGCGTACGAGCAAACGGATTTCCAGTTTCTCACCAACCATCATTCCGCATTGTAGAATGTGAAGGTTCGTCAATCACTGATATTTTAATTTGAGTTCGATTTCGTTTGCTGCCCCAAGCAACAGCTCGCCAACCTCGCGCCCGAACTGCTCTCTATCCATCCGGTAGCGAGGGCCAGAGACGCTCACTGAGCCGACGACATCCCCGTCAGGCCCGATGATTGGCGACCCAACCGAGAGGAGCCCATCGACGTTCCCCTCGCGATTCCACGCGATGCCGTCTGCGCGTATCTGTTCGAGTTCTGCGAATAAGGCATCGCGGTCTGTGACCGTGTTCTGCGTAATTTGGGGAAGCCCGCGTTGGTCGATGATTTCGTCAACTCGATGAGCAGGGAGATGGGCCAATATCGCCTTGCCAACCGAGGTTGCGTGCAGGTAGAGGCGCGTCCCCACGCGAGAGTCGGTTTCGACCGCGTGTTGCCCGGTTGCAACGTGGACATAGACGCCGTAGCCGTGTTCTTCGACCACAAACTGACAGCGTTCGTTCGTCTCCGCAGCGAGCTCTTCGATTTTTGGCTTCGCAACGCGGTGAATCTCTTTTCGCGTCCGCGCGTACTCACCGAAGTCGAGGAAGCCAAGCGAGAGGTTGTAGGTTGTTCCCTCTTTCGTGACGTAGCCGATGTCATGGAGCGTGGTGAGATGCCGGTGAATCGTGCTGTTCGCATAGCCCGTGTGGTCTGCTAGATCTGCAATGCCAGCGCCATCTAGCTCTTTGAGCGCGGTGAGAAGACTGAATGTACGCTCTACAGCCTGCACGCTAGACCGGCTCGTATTCGAACGCATACCCGACAGTATGGGTTCTCCGTAATAGCTGTGTCCCTGGTTCTAGAGGAAAATTCGTGAAAATTCCATTCCGCATTGTAGAATTTCGGAGCGTGGGCGAAACCGGGTCGCTTTCTCCGAGGAGCGCCCGAAGCTGTCAGACGGGAGCTCCCTGCCAGTGCAGTAATATTTATAAACGCCCCTATAGAGGAGTTAGCATGGCTGGCTCGTCATACCATGACATGAATGAACATCTTGAGGCGCTCGCAGAGCGCGACCTCTTAATCCGGGTCGACCGGGAAATCAACAAGGACACAGAACTCCATCCCCTGGTACGGTGGCAGTACCGGGGTGGCATCCCCGAAGAAGACCGGAAAGCGTTCCTCTTTACCAACATCGTCGATTCGAACGGCGAAAAGTTCGACATGCCGGTGACCGTGGGCGCACTTGCAGGCAATCCGAGCATCTACGGCGTCGGGCTTGGCGTCGACGTTTCAGAGGTGAACCAGAAGTGGGACAACGCACTCAGTAATCCAATCGACCCCGTCGAAGTCGACAGCGCGGACGCTCCTGTCCACGACATCGTCTACTCGGGGAGCGATTTAGACGAGCCGGGCAAGGCACTCGACGGGATTCCGGTTCCCATCTCCACACCGGGCTTCGACAACGCACCGTACACGACGATGTCGGCGTTCATCACCCACGACCCTGAAACGGGTGTTCGCAACGTCGGCATCTACCGGGCACAGCTCAAAGGGCGCAAACGAACGGGGATGAACCCCTCTGTCGAGTGGGGCAAGGGCGTCTACGAACACTGGAAAGTTGCAAAAGAGCGCGGAGAGACGCTTCCGGCGGCCATCGCGGTCAGCGCACCACCCGCCGTTGCCTACACCTCGGCGCAGTCGCTTGGCTTCGGCGTAGACGAGATGGCCGTCTCCGGCGGCCTCGTCGGTGAACCCATCCACGAAGTCGAAGGGAAAACCCAACCTGTGATGGTGCCAGCGCGTGCAGACCTCATCATCGAAGGCGAGATTCGAACCGACGTGCTCGAACCCGAAGCACCGTTCGGGGAATCACACGGCTTCATCAACAACAAGGAGTACAACATGGTGATGGACGTGACCGGCATCACGAAACGCGAAGATGCGGTGTACACCTCCATCATCAGCCAGGTGACGCCGAGTGAGAGCAGCGTCATCAAGAAGACAGCGCTCGAACCACTGTTCCTGAAGCATCTGCGCGAGGAGTGCAAACTGACCTGCGTAAAAGACGTGACGCTCCACGAACCGCTCACGAACCTGCGGAAACTCATCATCATCCAGATGGAACGCGGGACGAAGCGCTCGCTCGTCTGGCGGGCGCTCACAGCGTGTGCGTCGTTCCGGTCGTCCCACGGGAAGTTCGTCGTCGCCGTAGACGAGGACATCGACCCGGACAACTTAGACGCCGTCTTCTGGGCGATTGGCTACCGCTCGAAGCCCCACGAAGACACCCAAATCATCAAAGGACGCAGCGTCGGCCACGCGCCACGACGCGACGACCGCGGCGAGGCGAGCGACTCTGCCATCCTCTGGGACGCAACGCTCAAACACCCAATGCCACCGATTTCGCTCCCTGCAAAGGAGTACATGGAGCACGCAAAGGAGATTTGGGACGAACTCGGACTGCCCGAACTCAACCCAGAGATGCCGTGGTACGGCTATTCGCTCGGTGAGTGGAACGACGAACTCCGTGAGGAGGCCAAACTCGCCGTCGAAGGGCGGTACTTCGAGACGGGCGAGAAACTGAAAGACCAGCAGGTGTCATCTGACGACGTGGAACCGAACTCGAACGTGTTCGACCACGACGATTTCGACGAGGAATAACCGCTCGACACCAGGTTCGACGTGGCGGTTTTTGCAACAGAAGAAAAGAGAGGCGGCTTTAGAGGTCGTCGATGTTCCACTTTTCCGCGATTTCTTCGCGGTAGTCGTCATCGAACTTGTTGACCGACGGATAGTCACCGTTGTACGGGATGGTCGCGTCGATGATGGCGCGTGACGCTTTGTTCTGCGAGCGGTCGGTGATGGTTGGGTCGAGCGGACTCGTGTAGACGCCATCGACGATTTCAATCTCGTCTGCCGGACAGCGCGTCGTCATCGCCCAAATCACGTCTTCGAGATTCGTGATGTCGATGTCGTCGTCCACGACCACGACGTAGCGCCCGCCGTAGGCCCCGTTTGCGACCACGGCGGCTGCGAGGCCCGCTTGCTTCCCGTGGCCGACATACTGCTTGTCGATGGAGACGACGAGGAACTGTGGACGTTCGATGATGTGCGACCAGACGCCGGTCACGCCGGGGATGCCTGCGTTCTCAAGTTGGTTCCACACACCACCAGCCGTCCGAATCGGGACGCCGAGGGTGTAGATAGACGGCGGCTTGAGCGGCGGTTGACCCAGGATAATCGGGTCGTCGCGGTGGGAAATCGAAGTCACGTCGATGACCGGCGTGTTGTCGTGGGCGGGCGTCGAGTAGCCCGGCCATTCACCGAACGGGCCGTCGACGCAGCTTTTCTCATCGAGTGGCGGAATCTCGCCTTCGAGGACGATTTCTGCGTTCGCCGGGACGGGAAGCCCAGTCTCTGGCATCTCGACGATTTCGACGGCTTCGTCCATGAGCCAGCCGGCAATGTCGTACTCGCTTTCTTGACGACGAGCGGTACACGTAGAGGCAATCCAGGTGTACGGGTCGAGGCCGATGATGAGGGCGACCGGACAGTTCTCGCCGCGCTCGTGGTACTTTTGCATCTGGATACGGGCGTCTTTGCCGGGGGCGACCCAGAGCGAGACGGTCGAGTCGTCCACGATCATGCTGCGGTAGACGCCGAGGTTTATCCACCCGGTCTCCGGGTCGCGCGTCACGACCGTACAGCCCGTGCCGATGTAGCGGCCACCGTCGGACTTGTGCCAGTGCGGAACCGGGAACATCGATACGTCAACGTCGTCGCCGGTGACGGTGTTGTCGAGAATTGGGGCGGTCGAAGGGTCGACCTCCGTTGGCGCGATGCCTTCGTAGTTGTTGTACTCGCTTCGCCACCGGTCGACGATGCCGAGCGGTGTGATTCCCTCTTCTAGGTTGAGCGCCAGCCGCGAGCGGTTAATCGAGCCAAAAAGGTTCGTGACGATGCGTGAGCCTTTGGGATAGTCCCCGATTTCGTCGAACAGAAGCGCCTTGCCACCGAGGCCGCCGCCTTTCTCTGCGACGAGTTCGGTAATCGCCCCGATTTCGCCGTCCCAATGTGCGCCCGTTACCTCCGCCAGTTCACCTTCGCCGTCTACTTCGTCGAGGAAGGTTCGTAAATCTCGAGCCATGCGAGAAGATAGCTAATAGCGACCATAAGCATTTGTCTTGAAACAACCGGTCCGGAAGAACGCATCGAGCGGAGCCGCGACGAGCTCACCATCGTGGCCCCAACCGGATGCGAGTCACATGATACAGCGGTGCCTCTTGACAGGGTGCCTGACAATTACTCATCTGGTGTATCAACACGTACCCATGCTGTGAAGGCAGTGTGCTACCATATGAGTTGCCAAGGGCGACTACCAGTAGATTGAACCAATATAAAAATCTTTGTTCCACCCGTCCTGCCCACGTGTCCCGAGAGACGCCCGCGCTGGCGCTCATGGCGGACGCAATATGTGAACATGTGGCAAACTTATATACGAGAAGCCCGCACTCCTACACAGCATGGCCACACTGGAAGCGAAGAATATCACCAAGATCTACGGAACCGGGGAGAAGGCGGTAAAGGCACTCGACAACCTCTCTATCGACGTTGGCGACAGCGAGTTTACGACCATCGTCGGCCCGTCAGGCTGCGGGAAGACGACGTTCCTTCGAATTCTCGACGGACTCATCGAACCGACCGAAGGAGAGATTACGATTAACGGCAACCCCGTGAGCGGCTCCGGGCAAGACCGCGGCATGGTGTTCCAGTCGTTCAACCTCTTTCCGTGGCGGTCTGTGGTCGAAAACGTCGAGTTCGGCCTCGAATGTGGGGGGACGCCGAAAGGAGAGCGCCGAGGCATCGCAGAAAAGTACGTAGAGCGCGTGGGTCTCAAAGGCTTCGAGGACTCCTACCCCTACGAACTCTCCGGTGGGATGCAACAGCGCGTCGGGCTTGCCCGGGCGCTCGCCATCGACCCGGACATTCTCCTGATGGACGAACCGTTCGGCGCACTCGACGCCCAGACGCGCGAGTTGATGCAGACCGAACTCCTCAAGATTTGGTCACAAGACCAGAAGACGTGCGTGTTCATCACCCATGACATCGACGAAGCCGTCTACCTCTCAGACCGGGTCATCGTCCTGAGCGCCCGACCCGGCCGCATCAAAACCATCATCGACGTACCGTTCGAGCGCCCACGCTACGAACGCAACGTCCGTGAGAATCCCGAATTCAATCGCCTCCACAACGAGATTTGGGACAACCTCTTCGAGACGCAGGAAGCGACCGCGAAACTCTAAACCGGCAGTACAGCGCGTTCTTCTCCCGATTTCCACGAACCGACCATTTTATGTGTGGGTCACGATAACCCGTTGCATGGACGGAGCAAGCGTACTCGTAGAGACGCTGGAACGTGCAGGCGTATCCCAGGCATTTGGCGTGGTGGGCACCACAGTTCTCAGCATTCTCGATAAAATGGCGGACAGCGAGGTCTCCTACGTCTCGACACGACACGAACAAACGGCTGCAGGGATGGCGGCGGCCTATGCGATGGCGACGCGGGAACCGACGGTCTCCATTTCTCACGTCGGCCCCGGCGCGGCAAACCAAGTGATCGGCGTCGCCGCAGCCTTCCGCGACGAAATACCCGTCGTCAGCATCACCGGGAACGAACCGAGTACCGTACTCGGCACGGACTACAACCACGAGTGGGACGTGATGGGTGTGTTTGATGAATTCACCAAACACGGCGTCCAACTCACCGAAGCCCAGTTCGGTCGGCAGGCGCGAATGGCGCTGCTCCAAGCGGTTTCCGGAATGCCCGGCCCCGTGCACATCGACGTCCCAAAGGACGTGTCCGACGCCGAGGTGTCGCCACTCGACGAACGCAGTCGCACGGTGTTGCGCGAACGCGACTTCCACGCCACCCCAACCCGTGCACGACCCGATAGCGAATCCGTCGCCGCCGTGCGAGACCACCTTCTCGACGCAGAGCGACCGCTCATCATCGCCGGAACGGACGTGCGGTGGACCGAGAGCGCACCGGCACTCAGAGAGTTTGCAGAACGCCTCCAGATTCCAGTCGCCACCAGCCAGAGCGCCCGTGGTGCGTTCCCCGAGTCCCACGAACTGTCGCTCGGGCCGGTTGCCCACGGCAGTATCGACGCAGGCAACGAGTATGCGAAGAGTGCAGACCTCGTCATTTCTATCGGGGCGCGCTTCTCAGACCTCACGACTGACGACTGGCAGCTCATCGCAGCAGACGCGGTGATTGTGCACGCGACCCTCCGGGCGCGAGAACTCGACCGCCACTACGTCGCTGACGTGAGCACCCTTGCAGACCCCGGGTCGTTCTGCGCTGATGCTCTCGATGCCGTCGCAGAAGACGACGTACGCTTCGCAAGCGAAGCCAAAGCCGCGTGCGTCGCGTTCGACGAAGCGAGACGCGACCTCCTCGAACCCGGTCCCGAACTCCCCGACCGGGTTGACCCACGACGCGTGATTGCCGCAGTCGAGAAACACGCAGACGACTTCGCGTACACGACCGGCGGCGGCGTCCACAACACCTTCCCGCGACTGTTACCCGTAGACGATCTCCGCGGGTATTTCGGGACGCGAAACTTCACCGGCATGAGTCAGGGCCTTCCGCTTGGCCTCGGCGCGCAGCTGGCGCTCGACCGACAGGTCATCGCCTTTGAAGGAGACGGTGGGTTCGCAATGGTGATGCAGGACTTAGAGACGGCCGTCCGCGAAGACATCCCCCTCAAAATCATCATCCTCAACAACGACGCCTATATGTCCCACGCGGTTCGCCAAGAGGAACACTACGGCGGCCGATACGTCGGGACGAAGTACACGAATCCGGCGTTCGACGCTATCGCTCGCGAGTTCGGAATGTTCGGTGAGGCCGTCGAAACGGATGCCGATGTTGACGCTGCGGTCGAACGATTGCTCGCCGTCGATGGACCGGGGCTCCTCGATGTGCACGTCGACCCGTACATCGGGAGTTAAACAATCGAACGCTCAGGCGAGTGGGTCGCGATCTCGCAGCGAGATCGCGACGTTTTTCACCTGCGTGTGGTCGCGGAGCAGTTTGATGCTGTCTTTTTTCCCGATACCACTCTGTTTGAACCCGCCAAACGGTGCGCCAGCGAAGTGCGGGCCGTGTTGGTTCACCCAGACGTACCCAGCTTCGAGGTCTTCGACCGTGGTGAGCGCGGTGTCGAGGTCGTTCGTCCACACGCTTGCAGACAGGCCGTAGCGCGTCGAGTTGGCGAGATCGATAACGTCGCCGTACTCGCTCCACTTCATGACCGAGAGGACGGGTCCGAAGATTTCCTCTCGGGCGATGGTCATGTCGGGGGTGACTTCGAACACGGTCGGTTCGATGAAGTAGCCCGTTTCGTACTCATCGACGGGCTTGCCGCCCGTGAGTAGGGTCGCCCCTTCGTCTTTTGCGATGTCGATGAATTCGAGCACCTGCTCGTACTGCTGTTCTGAGACAATCGAACCCATAGTCACGTCCTCGTCGAAGGGGTCACCAACGGTGGCGTCTTCGAAGCCGGCCACGACGCGCGAAACGACCTCGTCGTAGACGTCCTCGTGTACGAGCAGTCGCGACCCACTCCCACACGACTGGCCTTGCCACGCGAGTGCCATCGCGCCAACCGCTCCTTCTGCGGCCTCTTCGGGGTCGACGTCGGGGAAGACGATGACGGGGTTCTTCCCGCCGGTACCGAGCATCACGGGAGCGATGTGGGTTGCGGCCCCCTGCATGACCTTCGAGCCGGTTTCTGCGGAGCCGATGAACGTCACCATCCCAACGTCGGGGTGTTCGGTCATGCGCGCGCCGACGGCTCCGCCGCCGGTCACGATGTTGATGAGCCCCGGTGGGAACAGGTCTGATTCGTCAACGAGGCGTGCCACATACAGCGACGAGAGCGAGGTGTACTCAGATGGTTTGATGACGATGCCGTTGCCCGCGACGACGGCGGTGGCGATGAGTTGGAGACAGAAGAGAACGGGATGGTTAAAGGGTAAGATGGCGGCGACGGCCCCGTACGGTTCGCGCCGCGTGAAATCGAGCGTGTCGTCGTCGGTCGGAATCGTCTCGCCTTTGAGTTCGGGGGCAAGTCCGGCGTAGTAGCGGATAGAATTTGCTCCCGAACTCGCATCGCGGCTGAGCCGCGAGATGGAACTCCCGTTGTCTGCGACATCGAGATTCGTAATCTGTGTCTCGTGTTCCTCACAAATATCAGCGAACGCCTCGACCCGGCGGCGACGTTCGTCCTGTGAGAGCGCCATCCACTCGTCGCTCGCCCGATTCGCGGCTGCGACGGCCGCATCGACCTGCGCCTTCGTGGCGATGGGAACGTCTGCGAGTTTGGTTTCCGTCGGTGGATGGACGGTGCGAAACGTTTCGTTGCCTTCGACGAACGCCCCATCTACGTACATTCGGGGCTCGATTTCGAGGGAGATACTCCTGGCAGTGAGTGTTGTTAGCATTTCGGTCGGCATAGCAGAAAGACACAAAGGCTGTTGATAAAATGCTTTCGCCGACCAAACCGCTCCTCGGCCGTCTCAGAACCGCTAATCCCGAATATCATCCGACAAGAAGATGGAGAATTTAGCACGAACCATAAAAATGCACGAACATTCGTGACGTACAAACCCATACAATTATAATGGGGATAGGGTATATGTCAATAGATGGCATCCCACAAGGCACCCAGTGGTAGTCGAAGAAATGTACTGAAAACGATTGGCGGATTAAGTGTCGCTGGCGCGCTCGCTGGCTGTACCGGCGGTGGCGGTGGCGATGGGTCTGGTGACACTACGGAAAGCGGTGGCGGTTCGACCACCTCCGAAGGCGGGTCAGGCGGCGGGATGGAATCGGAACTCTCGTTCGACGCGACCATGGCAATCGTCGCGATGGAGATGAGCCAGATTCCAAGCGTCACCGCGATGCGCGAGATGCTCCCTGCTGCGAGTGACGACCGATTTACCGGCTCTGTCAGAACGTTCTCGGGTTCGACCCTCGCGATTCAGGCGATGGTCTCCGGGTCGGTCGACTATTACGCGCTGAGTCCGGGTAACGTAGTCCAAGCACAGCTCGCCGGGAACGACCTGCGCGTTATTGCGACCAAGGTAAAAGGATCTGACTACGTCTTTGCCGTGCAGCCGGACATCAACAGCATCGACCAAATCGTCGAAGAAGGCCGGTCGGTCGGTATTGCCGGGCTCGGCGGGGCGTCCCATATGCAGGTCGCTGGCATCTTCTTAGAAGAAGGCTACGACCCCGACACCGAAGTCAACATCCAACAACTCGGCGGGTCGAGCACCCGAACAGCGGCGGTTGCATCCGGAAAAATCGACGCGACGATCATCCACTTAGACCAGTTCGCACAGATCCAAAACGAAGGGTTCGAAGGCAAGAGCTTGTTCGAGGTTCGCGAGTACTTCCCGAACTTCATCAACCACACGATTACGGTTCCCGGAGCGTACCTCGAAGACGAAACAAAGCGTGCCCACATCGAGGCGTACATGACGGAGTTCGTGAAAGCGAACAAACGGGCGACCGAGGACTTCGGCTGGCTGTACGAGAAGACCCAAAAATACCAGTCAGAAACCCTCCCAGAAGAGGACGCAAAGGAAACGTGGGAACTGAACGCGAATGTCCTCAACGCGTGGCCGTACAAGGAGTCTGACTTCACGAAAGAGGACTACGAGAAACAACTGACCGTGCTCGTC
Source organism: Haladaptatus sp. ZSTT2 (assembly GCF_037081775.1). Taxonomy (NCBI): domain Archaea; kingdom Methanobacteriati; phylum Methanobacteriota; class Halobacteria; order Halobacteriales; family Haladaptataceae; genus Haladaptatus; species Haladaptatus sp. ZSTT2. The sequence continues at coordinate 323,583 of NZ_JBAMHQ010000002.1, read as the reverse complement.
GGTGCGGGCGTCTTGAGCAAAGAAGACAGAGAGAAAGTCGATATCGACGCGCTCGTCGACACAGAAATCTACGCAAACGCAATCGCGAATCTGTAACGATGGCGAGACAGGTCTTCGATTTCGGATTTTTCGGTGGTGGGTAGTGCAACGAACATGAGCAGATAGCAACAATAAATGTCAACAAGTACACTGTTCAGCGATTTGTCAGAGCGGGTCAGCGGATTGCTGGCTGGAAACTCACGGATTAGCTCGGGCAGGATTCTGAACATCCTGTCCATCATCGGCGGTGTAATCCTTTGGGAGGCCGCAGCACGAGCGTTCGGTGTCGTTATCCTAGCACCCCCCTCAAGCGTCGCAGAATCGTTTATCGAACTGATGGTCTCACTTGCCCTGCCGATGGCAATCTTCGGGTCGTTACAGGCGCTCGTGGTGGGTTACTTGATTGCGGCGTTCATCGCCATCCCGCTTGGCTTTCTCATCGCGCAATCTAAGTACGTCCTCTGGGCGCTCGACCCGTACATCGACGCGGTGTACACGGCACCACCAATCGTGTATCTCCCGCTCGTCGTCGTCTGGTTCGGACTGGGCTTCGAAGCACGGGTGTTCTTCGTGTTCATCTTCTCGTTTTTCGAGATTCTGTTGAACACATACCAAGGTATCACCACGGTCAAAGACGACCATCTGATCACGGCGCAATCGTTCGGTGCGTCCTGGTGGCAAACCCAGTCACGCGTGATTTTCCCCGCCTCGATTCCGTTCATCTTCACGGGCCTTCGCCTCGGGATTGGACGGGCCGTCCGCGGGGTCATCGTCGCAGAGTTGTTCCTGCGGCTGGTCAACCTCGGACAACTCCTCCAATCGTCGAATGCCGTGCTCAACACCTCGATACAGTTCGCCGTCGTCATCACTATCGCAATCCTGGGGATCTTCCTCCAGCAGATCGTGGCTGAAGTGAGAAAACTTGTCGCACCGTGGGACTCCCACGGCGAACAGCGGGGTGCCTGAGATGGCGACGAGTTCACAGTCGCTCAGTGACCGGTTTACGAGCCTCGAGGAGGGCCAACAAAAGTGGATTATCCGAGTTATCTCGCTCGTCGTTGTACTCTTAGTCTGGGAAGGAGTTGGACGGGTTCTCGGAAACATCTTCTTCGCGCCGTTCTCTGACGTGGTGGTCGCGTACATCGACCTCGCACTGAACGGCGAGATGTTCCAAACGCTGATAAACAGCATCAAGGAAATGCTTATTGCCTACGCCCTCGCGGTCGCCGTTGGCATCCCCGTCGGCCTCGTGATGGGTCGGGTACGCACCGTAGAGCAGTTGTTGAACCCGTGGGTCAGCGCAATGTTCGTCACGGCGACGGCGTCGTTGCTCCCGCTGTTCATCATCTTCTTCGGCATCGACCTCACGTTCCGGCTCGCAATCGTGTTCATCTCGTCGGTCTGGTTCATCCTCCTGAACGCCTACCACGGCGCGAAGGGCGTGAACTTAGACTTCATCGACGTAGGCAACTCGTTCAACGCCTCGCGGCTGAAGGTGATGAAAGACATCGTGCTTCCAGAGACGCTCCCGTACATCTTTACGGGTCTGCGGATGGGGCTGATTCACGCGCTGCGGGGCATCATCCTCGCAGAGACGTTCATCGCCTTTGGCTACGGCGGCATGATTCATGAGTACTCACTCGCCACCGCAGACACGGCACCCATCTTAGCGCTCATCTTGACCATCATGATATTCGGCTACGGGATGCGCATTACGCTCCAACGCCTGCAAAATCGCATCTTCCCGTGGGCCGAAGACTCACAATCTGCGAGCCACTGAACACCTATTTTTTAGGTTCACCCGACGCTGGCGAAACCCGACTTCGTAACGAACTGCATCCTCAAAAGAGTAGATACCTTCGACAGACAACCCTACCGAATTTGTAAGCGCCGATTCTTTTATCGTTGTTGTTCGCATCGCTCGATACGTGCAACGTGAAGATTCCTCTCTGCAAGGCGGGCCAGACCGCCTCGTCATCGGGCTGGTGAGCGGTGGGCACTTTCTTGCGCACTTCTACGCCCTCGCGTTTCCACCACTGTTTCCACTGCTTATCGACGAATTTGCGCTTTCGAACACCGAACTCGGGCTGTTGATGTCGGTGATGGCACTTTCGACGTTCATCCTCCAGATTCCCGTTGGCGTACTCGTAGACAAAGTCGGTGCGAAGCGCGTGTTCATCGTGGGGCTCGTGCTTGTGGGCGGCGGAACAATGCTCGCGGGACTGGCGGGGTCGTACCTGTACTTGCTCGCGGCGGTGTTCGTCGTCGGCATCGGGCAGTCTGCGTTCCACCCAGCAGACTTCGCGCTCCTCGACGCGGCGACCACCGGCGGGGCAGAGGGCAAGAGTTTCGCTTTCCACACCTTCTCTGGCTACACCGGCTTCGCGGTCGCACCGTTCGTCGTCGGGGGGCTTGGCGTCACCCTCGGGTGGCAACCGGCGTTGCTCATCGTCGGCGCGGTCGGTGTCGTCTACGCGCTTGTCTCACAGCTGTCGATGCGCCCGCTCTATCGCCTGCGAATGGCAGGCGCAAAAGCGGAGACGGAGTCGAGCGGCCCGACCGAGTCGCGGTTTGCGGCCGTGACGAAACTCCCCATCCTCCTCCTGTTCGCCTTTTTCATCACCGTCACGATGGCGAACAAGGGCGTCCATACGTTCACCGGGGTGTTCTTGCTGAGCGAGTTCAGCCTCGATGAGTTCGTCGGAAACGCTGCGCTCACGAGTTACTTTACGCTTACGGCGATTGGCGTCCTCGTCGGTGGCGCGCTCGCAGACCGGTATCGAGCAACCACCGTGATTGCGACCGTGCTCGTGTTGGCCGGGCTTTCGACGTTCGCCACAGTCGCGGGCGTCCTCCCGATGACCGCCGAGGTTGCAGTCGCGCTGTTCGCCGTCGTTGGCCTGTTCTACGGGCTTGCCCTCCCATCGCGCGACCGCCTCATCAACTCGTTTTCGACCGACAGCACCACCGGGCAGAGCTTCGGATTCGTCTACACCGGCCTCCCGCTTGGGGCGATGGTGAGTCCGGTTGTCCTCGGCGTCGTCATCGACTTCTGGGATGCGAAACTCGCGTTCGCGGCGATTGGCGCGCTGTTCTTGCTGAGTAGCGCGATTGGCGTCATCTCCGGGATGAAGTACGTCACGCGGAGTACGACCCGGGCTGCGGTGAAAAACACGGAATGAACCTCTAGGCTGCGGCAGACATATATTCTCGCCGTAACAGGCGCAGAAGTCAACTCCGTCAGTTGGAAACACTGCGCAAATAGCAAAATATATAACCTATTACTTGGTCTTTTAACATAGATGACCATGAGAGATGAAACCAAACCACGTAGTTCGGACTACAACCGACGGACATTCCTGAAAGCAACCGGGGCAATCGGCGCCACGATGGCCATCGCAGGCTGCACGGGCGACGGCGGCAACGGCGGCGACGGCGGCGACGGCGGAAACGGCGGCGACGACGGCAACGGCGGAAACGGCGGTGACGGTGGCGACGGCGGCAACGGCGGCGGCGAAGAGTACCCATCGAGCGAAATCACGATGGTAGTTCCGTTCGGTGCGGGTGGCGGGACAGACACACAGTATCGAGGTATCAAACAGTACTTCGAGGACGAACTCGGCGTCCAGACCGTCGTCGACAATCGTCCCGGTGCAAGTGGGCGACAGGGTATGAACTACATGTACCAACAGGACCCCGATGGCTACACCCTCGGGTGTATCTCCGTCCCAACGGGTGTTCTCGGTGCGGCGATTTACGACACGCAGTACAAGATGTCGGACATCACCACCATCGGGATCCCATCCGCGCAGTACTTCGCGTGGGTGTCCGAGAGCGGCCGCTTCGAGTCACTCGAAGCGTTCGTTGACTTCCTCCTGAACTCCGATACCGTAAAAGTCGGCACCGTTGGACAGGGGAGTTCGAACCACTTCGGCGCACTCGCAACGCTCGACGCGATGGGCGTAGATGTAGCAAACACGGTCCAATCCGTGCCCTACGACTCTGGTGCCGAAGTCGGGACCGCGGTTGCCCGTGGTGACGTCGACTTCGGGACGGCGGGCGAAACCGGTGTGACCGGCCTCGTCGAAGACGGCCGCCTCGACGTGATGTTCATCGACCGCCCAGAGGCGAGTCCGTTGTTCCCAGACGCCCCAACCGTCTCCGAGATGAGCGAGGCAACCGGCTCTGAGATCCCAGTCATCGCACTGCAACTCGGTGTGTTCGGCCCGCCGGGTATCGAAGATGCGAAAATTTCGAAGCTCGAAGAGTCGCTCACCGCCGCGGCGCAGACGGATGAGTACAAGTCGTGGGCAGAAGGCCAAGGGCTCTCCGTGGTTGGCGCAGGCTCTCAAGAGCTGCGTGACCAAATCGACCAACTCGAAGAAGCCGCACAGCGCTACAAAGAACTGACCCAGTAAACAGTTACGTTACTGGAACCTCACTTCCTCTTATGAGCACTAATCCACAGACACAGGATGGACCGGAGGAGTCCTCACTCAAACGGTTCCTCATTGACCACGGAGAGGTGGTGCTCTTCCTCGTCGCCTTCGCGTACCTGGCGTACACAGCCACCTCCTATGAACCAAGCGCACGGCAGTTTCCACTCGTGTTTCTCGTTGTGGGATTCATCGCACTGATACTCGAACTCGGCATCATCGTCCTGCCCCAACAGTACTCTGCTCCACTTCGGCGCATGACCACTGGCCTCGCCGCAGACATGGGGGAGGAACTGAAAGCCACCGCGGATGACGACGAAGAAGAAACACGCGAGCCAGTTGCCCCGGAGCCGGAAGTAGACGGCCCTGAGAACAGAAAGATTGCAATTACGCTGGGGCTGATGCTTGGCTTTGGCGTCGTGGCGTATCTGTTTAGCTTCCTGTATGCGATTCCCGTCTTCGTCTTTGCGACCGTCTACTTCGTTGGCACCCAAAACTACCGCAGAGCGGCCATCGTCTCTGCCTTCTTGATGGTGTCTGTGTACGCTGTGTTCGGTGAGCTCATGAACGTTCCAATCCAGGACGGCGTGTTGCTGGAACTCATCTTTGGCTAATCATGGTTACAACAGGCGCAATCATCGAAGCTCTCGGACTCGTACTCAACCCACAGCTGTTGCTCGTCATCTTCGGCATCAGCATTCTCGGAATCATCCTCGGGGCGCTCCCCGGGGTTGGCCCAACGCTCGCGATGGCGTTGTTTTTCCCGTTCACGTTCGCCTTAGACCCGGTGACCGGCCTCGTCATCATGGCTGTCATCTATGGTTCTGCCACCTACGGCGGGTCTATCTCCGCAATCCTGGTGAACGTGCCCGGAACGCCCGGCTCTGCGGCCACACTGCTCGATGGCTATCCCATGACGCGCGCGGGACAGGGAGCCGTCGCCATCGGCATTTCGACGATGGCCTCGTTCGGTGGGGCTGTCGTCGGGCTGATTCTCCTCGCGTTTTTCGCGCCGGTTCTCGCGGACATCTCGCTGCTGTTTGGCCCGCCTGAGTTCTTCTGGCTCGCCATCCTCGGCCTCTCGACGGTGTCTGCGGTGAGCGGCGATTCGCTGCTCAAAGCACTCGCCGCGATGAGCCTTGGTATCTTCTTTGCGACCATCGGCGTCGATCCGATTCGCGCACAGCCGCGATTCGTCTTCGACACCTTCTACCTGCAAGGCGGCATCAACCTCATCGTCTTGCTCGTTGGCCTGTTCGCCATCTCACAATCGATCGAACTCGCCCTCGAATCGAACGAAGACGCCACTGATGCGAGCAGCCAGATGCAGGGCAACGTCTGGGACGGCGTTAAACTCGCAATCAGCGACTGGTTCGGACTGATTCGCGGTGGGGTCATCGGGACGGTCGTCGGGGCGATTCCCGGCCTCGGCATCTCTGCGGCGAACTTCCTGTCGTACCTGACGGCAGTCAACCTCTCGTCGCACCCAGAGACGTTCGGGACGGGCGAGCCGAAAGGCGTGGTCGCAGCGGAGTCCGCGAACAACGGCAGCGCGATGGGCGCGCTCATCCCGGCGATGGCACTCGCCATCCCGGGCGGAGCGGCGGCCGCGGTGTTCATCGGTGTGATGCTCACCTACGGCATCACGCCCGGCCCGAACGTGTTTGAGACGACGCTCCCGTACGTGGTGTTCATCGCCATCCTGCTCGGTGACATCGTCATGCTGTTCGTCGGCCTGTTCGGCGCGAAGTACATCGCACGCGTAACCTCCCTGCCAAACGACGTCATCCTCACCAGCATCGTGGTGTTCGCACTGATCGGCAGTTTCACCGTGCGCAACAACATCCTCGACGTGGGAATGGCCCTGTTCTTCGGGCTGTTCGGGTTCCTGCTCGCCCGTCGGGGCTACTCGCTCATCTCGTTCATCCTTGGGTTCATCCTTGCACCCATCGCAGAACGGGGTTTCCAGCGAGCACTCCTCATCTCGAGTGGCGACTACGGCATCTTCTTCGCCTCGCCAATCGACATCCTGTTGATTCTGCTGTCGGTGACGTTCCTGCTGTCACCCATCTTGCTGCGACTGCGTTCAGACTCGAACGCGGCGTAACTTCCAGCTTTTTTCGGCCGATTACACTCGAAAGCCAGTGCTCCGGAGAAACAGGCTTCCAGAAAACAACTGCTTTGTTAGTCGAACGACAGGCCAGTCCACTCTTGGACCGACACGTCGACGTTGAGCAACGAGAGCGCCCGAGCGACGGTGTTCGTCACCATCTCGTCGATGCTCTCTGGGTGGTTGTAGAACGACGGGAGCGGCGGCATGATAATGCCACCCGCATCGGTGACTTCGAGCATGTTTTTGAGGTGAATACGGTTGAACGGCTTTTCCCGCGGCATGACGACGAGCCGACGCCGTTCTTTCAAGATGACGTCCGCAGACCGCGTGATGAGGTTGCCTGAGTTGCCGTGAGCGATGTTCGAGAGCGTCTTCATCGAACACGGCGTGACGAGCATTCCTTCCGTCTGGAACGACCCACTTGCCGTCGGTGCGCCGATGTTTTTGACGCTGTGAACCTCGTCTGCGAGCGCTTCGAGCGCGTCTTTGTCGTAGTCAGTTTCCTGTTTCGTCGTCAGCAACGACGCGCTCGAATAGATGAGGTGTGTCTCGAAATCGGTCTCACTGAGGAGTTCGAGCGCACGGATACCGTAGATTTGGCCCGTCGCACCCGTCATCCCGATGATTACTCGCTTCGTCACAATAACAGAAGTTACGGGTGGAAGGTTATAACAATATGGACGACCTCGCCCTGGTTTCTCGAAAAAGAGGGATTATTCGTAGGCGAGCGGCCCCGACAGGTCGAGGTTGACGTTCTTCTCGCGCGTGTAGACGAACAGGCCGCCGAGACCGCCGTGTTTGCCCACGCCGCTGTCTTTGAACCCGCCAAACGGCGTCTGGAGGTAGATCCCACCGTGGCGGTTCACCCAGACATACCCCGCATCGAGGGATTGGGCCGTCTTGTGCGCCGTGTTGAGGTCGGTCGTCCAAATGCTCGCGGTGAGGCCGAAGTCGACCGCGTTTGCGAGATCGATGACGTCGTCGTACTCGCTCCACTTCATGACTGAGAGAACCGGCCCGAAGATTTCCTCGCTCGCAATCGTCATCTCGGGGGTGACTTCGAACACGGTTGGCTGGACGAAAAAGCCGGGGAGGTCAGGAACGGGGCCGCCACCCGTGAGGCAGGTTGCCCCTTCTGCCTTCGTCGTCTCGATGTAGTCGAGCACCTGTTCGTACTGTGGCTCGGAGACGATTGCGCCCATGGTCACGTCCTCGTCAAAGGGGTCGCCAACCGCAGTGTTTGCAAAGCGTTCTACCACGCCCGATACGACTTCGTCGTAGACATCCTCGTGGACGAGCAGGCGCGAGCCGCTCGCACACGATTGGCCCTGCCACGCGAGTGACATCCCGGAGACCACGCCGTCTTTGACCTGTTCTACGTCGGCATCCGGAAAGACAATCGCGGGATTCTTCCCGCCGAGTTCGACAATCGAGGGAATCAGATTCGCGCCCGCAGCAGCCATTACCTTCCGGCCGGTCTTGACGCTTCCACGGAAGGAAACGAACGCCGTCTCCTCGTGGTCGACGAGCGCCGCCCCGACGGCACCTTCGCCGGCGAGGACGTTCACGAGGCCGTCGGGGAAGCAATCAGCGTTGTCGATGAGGTGGGCGACGTACAGCGCAGAGAGCGACGTGTACTCGGAGGGCTTGATGGTGATGGCGTTCCCGGCGATGAGCGCGGGGGCGAGGTCTCGGACAAGAAACATCGTCGGGTGGTTAAAGGGGAGAATGCTCACCACCGCACCGTGTGGCTCTCTGAGAGTGAAATCGAAGGTCTCTCCCGGCGTTGGAATGGTCTCGCCTTTCAACTCACCCGCGAGGCCAGCGTAGTAGCGAATTGCCCGGACGGATTTCTCTACGTCGTCGCGCATCTTCGAGAAACTGCTGCCGTTGTCCGCGGCGTCGATGGCGGCGATGTCGTCTGCGTTCGCTTCGAGAATCGTCGCAAACAGTTCGAGGCGCGCTGCGCGGGTAGCAAACGGAAGTGCCTGCCACTCCTCGGCGGCCCGCGAAGCCGCAGTCATGGCCTTGGCGACCTGTTCTGTGGACGCAACGGGAAGCTCTGCGAGGTGGTCGCCGGTGGTCGGATTGGTGGTTGGAATCGTTGTCTCGCCTGCGACGAAGGCGCCATCTATGTACAGTCGGTCTGCTACGGGTATCGCCACAGTGTCGCCTGAGACGGTGGTGATTTCTCTCTGCTCCATACGCTTGCATTTTCGACTGTCACCTTCAGTGTTCCTGCAAGACGAGTTTTGCTGGAGTGGGATGACTATATCACACCCTCACGCCAACGAGTAATATGGCAATTATCGTTGCAGTCGACGAAAGCGACCGTGCGACTCGAATCCTCACCGTGGGCGAAGACCTCGCCCGCGCGTACGATGACGAACTTGTCGTGGTACACGTCACGCCCGAGGACATCGTCGAATCACGCCGCGAGTCGTTCGACGAGTACTACAGGGACGACGCCGTCGAAGACGCCGCCACGGTTGCGCGGACCGCGACAGAGGGTGTCGTAAGTGCCGAGACGGATGTCGAAATCGTCGGTCGAGTGGGCGTCGTGGTCAGTGAGTTGCTCGAAGAAGCAACCGAACGCGATGCCAGGTATCTCGTCATCGGTGGGAGAAAGCGCTCCCCGACGGGGAAAGCACTGTTCGGAAGCACCACCCAGTCGATTCTGCTCAATGCTGAGCTCCCGGTCGTGTCAGTGATTGGTATCGAAAAGTAGCTACGACCGGCACGTGGTATGTGTTTACGTGTTCGAAAAGTATTTAGACAACGTGGACATGTTACACAGTGACAACCGATTATGGCAGAAGTGACCAGAGAATTCCGGGTTGCACGACCCGTGGAAGACACGTGGAACTTCTTTATCACCCCTGAAACCGTCGCACCCTGCGTTCCGGGCTGTGTCGATGTAGAGGAGTTAGAGGAGGACGTATTCAACGCAAAAATCGAGGTTAAAGTGGCGTACACGAGCCTCACGTTTGATACACGAATCGAACTCACAGACAAACAGCCGCCAAATTCGGCGAAAGTCGAGGCGAAAGCAGAGCCGTCGGGGCGGATGCCGGGGTCTGCAACTGTCGATGGCGACCTCTCGCTCGAAGCCGACGGGGACGAAACGGTGGGTGAAATCGGTATCGAGTTCGCCATCCGCGGCCGCCTTGGCTCGCTTGGCGAAAGCGCATTCCGCCACAAGTGCGAAGAGATGACCGACCGGTTCATCGATAATATGAAAACCGAACTCGAAGAGAATCAAGCCCTCGCAGAATGAAGCGCTTCAATATGGCGTTCCCCCAGACGGTGGGGGAAGCCTGTACACAATTGGAAGAACATCCCGGAAGTCGGGTCATCGCCGGTGGGACGGCGATTACGGTCGTGATGAAAGAAGGCGTCTATACGCCCGAACTGCTCATCAACCTCCGTGGCTTAGAAGACGACCTCCGCTTCATCGAAGACGACGGCGACAGCGTGCGCATCGGTGCACTCTCGACACTCCGCGACGTAGAGCGGTCTGCCATCATCGAAGACAAGTTCCCGACGGTCGTCCAGTGTCTCCAAGAGATTGCGGGGGTTCGCGTTCGAAACAGCGCAACCCTCGGCGGGCATCTCTCGCACGCGGACGTTCACCTCGATTTACCACCTGTGCTCGCTGGCTACGACGCAGAGATTGTGGTGAGTTCGGGTGACGACAGCAGACAACTCCTGCTCACGGACTTCCTCAAGGGCTATTACGAGACAGCACTCGAAGAAAACGAAATCGTCACGGAAATCGTCCTGCCGAAACCCGAAGCCGGGCGACGAGGGACGTACGTGAAACACCGATACTTCTCCGAGGTTGACTGGCCGTGTGTGGGCGTTGCGGCGTTCGCAACGCCAAACGGCGACCAGTTCGAAGACGTTGAAGTGTTGTTGAACTCAGTCAGCCACAACCCCGTCTTGCGCCTCGATGGCGTCAACGACGTGGTAGACGGCGACCTCTCTGATGAGCACATCGACGCCGTTGCCGACCTCGCACGCGACCAGTCGAGTCCGTCGAGCGACCTGCGTGGCTCTGCGAACTACAAAGAACAGATGGCGGGCGTGTTCACGAAGCGCGCGCTCCGGAAGGTGAGAGCGGATGTCTAAGAGTCTACAAAAGCAGAGCGAGCGAAAGAAGGCGTATTCGAGCGTCTCGAAGCACGTAGAGCGTATCGACGGGAAAGAAAAGGTCGACGGCACCGTCGAATACGGTGACGACCTCGTGTTCCCCGACGTCAAACACGTGAAGCTCTGTCGGGCAACCATCCCGCACGGCAAACTCGTGGACGTAGACCCGAGCGCCGCACTCGAACTGCCCGGCGTCAGACGGGTCATCACACGCAAAGACATCTACGAACTCCAAGACGAAATCGGGTACAACCCCTACTACGGACCGGCAATCAAAGACCAGCCCGTCCTCGCACTCGATAAGGTTCACTACATTGGCGACCCCGTCGCGGCCGTCATCGCAGACGAACGCGACATTGCAGAGGAAGCCATCGACCTCATCGATGTGACCTACGACGAGATGGACTTCTGTGAGGACGTAGACGACGCGCTCGCAGACGACGCGCCCATCATCCACGAAGAGTTCGAAGCCGCGGACACCTTCCCCGACTTAGAACAGGTCGAAGGGGGCCGAGACACGAACGAAGCGTTCCAGTTCAACCTTCGCTACGGCGACGTAGACGCTGCCTTGGAAGAAGCAGCGCACGTCTTCGAGAACACCTATCGGTCGCCACCCGTCCAACACATGCCGTTCGAGCCGTTCGTCGCCACCGCGCGGGCGAACCAGGACGGCACGATGGAGATCTGGACGCCGAATCAGAGTCCGCACTTCGTGCGCAACGAGATCGCGTCGATGTTCAATATGCCACAGTCGAAGGTTCGCGTCCGCGTGCCCCAAGTCGGTGGCTCCTACGGGATGAAGCTGTACGCGAAGACGGAGCCGATTATCGCGCTCTGTGCGTACCTCACAGACGAGACGGTGAAGCTCAAGATGGACATCGAAGAATCGTTCTCGACCATCACCCGCCACGGGACGAAAATTGTCCTAAAGACGGGCGTCGCAGACGACGGGACGATTCTCGGCCGCAAATGTGACGTGTACTACGACACGGGTGCGTACGCAGAAATCGGGCCACGCATCACGAAGAAGTCGGGCTACACTGCCGCCGGCCCCTACGAAATCGAGAACGTGAGCATCGACTCACACTGTGTGTACACCAACAAACCGCCCGCCGGCGCGTTCCGCGGGTTCGGGGTGCCACAGCTCGTGACGGCTTACGAAGCGCAGATGGAAACCATCGCGGTCGAACTCGGCCTCGACCCAACCGAGTACCGCAAGCGCCTCGGCTACAAGGAAGGCTCGACCCACCCAACGAGCGTCCCGGTCAAATCTGTGGGCCTCGTCGAGTGTATCGAAGCCGTCGAAGAGGCAATGGAGTGGGACAAACCGCTCGAACAGCCAGACGACCCGGCGCTGAAACGCGGACGGGCAATTGCGTGTGGCTACAAAGCCTGCATCACGCCCTCCTCGTCGGGGGCGCTCGTCATCGTGAGCGGGGACGGCTCGGTGACGGTACATTCGAGCAGCGTCGAAATCGGGCAGGGCGTGAAAACCACGCTCGCCCAGCTCGTCTGTGAGGGCTTCGGTATCGACATCGATTACGTCGATGTAGCCCAACCAGACACGGCAACGTCGCCGTTCGACACCATCACAGCAGGTAGCCGGACGACGTTCCACATGGGCAACGCCGTCATGCGCGCGGTCGATGACGCGAAAGACCAGATGCGCGGGATTGCCGCGCGGACGTGGGGCGTCGCCGCAAACGAGATTACGGTCGAAGACGGCGTCGTCAGCCACGCAGACTCCGGCAACGAAATGTCGCTCGGTGACGCGGTGAAAGCCGAGTTCGGGAAAGCGGGTGGCACGCTCCTCGGCCGAGGTTACTTCACGACCGAAGGCGGCCACCACGACCCAGAAACCGGCCAAGCCGACAAGGTGACCGTGTTCTGGTTCTTCGGCGCGACCGGCGCGGTTGTCGACGTGGACACAGAAACCGGGAAAGTGTACGTGAGAGAACTCCAGAATGCCGCAGACGTGGGGCAGGCGATTGACCCTGACCGCGTCCGCGGGCAGATTCTCGGCGGGGCGGCCCATGCCCTCGGGCAGTCGCTTCACGAGGAGATGGTGTTCGATTACGGCCAGCAGACGAATCAGCAACTTCTCGACTACAAGGTGCCGTCGTTCCGGGACATGCCCGAGAAGGTTGGCAACCACATCGTCGAGGTGGACCACCCCGACGGGCCGTACGGCGCGAAAGGGGTCGGTGAAACCGGGTCGTTCGCGGTTTCGCCAGCCATCGGAAACGCAATCCTCAACGCGACCGGTGCGGACGTAAAGGCGATTCCGTACACCCCAGAGCGCGTCCTTGACGCGGTTCAGGAGGCAGAAGACAAATGACCGAAACCTACCAATCCGTCGATATTGACGTGACGGTAAACGGAGATGACGAATCACTCGCCATCACCCCGAACGTCACGCTCGTTGAACTGCTGAGAGACAAACTCGAACTGACCGGAACGACCGAAGGCTGTGGCGTTGGCGTCTGTGGCTGTTGTACCGTCTACGTCGATGGCGAACCGATCAACTCCTGTCTCGAACTCGCGGTCAACGTCGATGGCAAGGAAGTAGAGACCATCGAAGGGCTTGGCACGGGCGACGAACTCGACCCCGTCCAAGAGGCGTTCTTAGAAGAAGAGGGCTTCCAGTGTGGCTACTGCACCTCCGGCATGATCATGATGTCGAAGGCGATGCTCGAAGAGCATCCAGAGCCAGAAAAGGACACGCTCAAACACTACATGTCCGAGAACCTCTGTCGGTGTACGGGCTACGAGTCGATTCACTGTGCACTCGAAAATGCACAGGGAAAACTCGCTGATAGCAAACCAGCGGACGACTAATCGAGTTCCCACATCAGAAACCTTTTTGAAGCGCTCTCCCAATCGTTGAGTAATGTTACCAGAAGGCATTCACTCGTTCGAGACGCTTCGGCCGATGTTCCCAGAGCCACCGCGCCCGATGACGAACGAACCCGTGTCCGTCCACGTCTTAGAAGGCGAGCAGACGGTGTTGTTCGGCACCGGATTCGAGGCGGACGTTGACCGACTCATCGACTTCCTCGACGGCTTTGGCGGCCCGGACGTCATTGTCGTAGAACACACAGACCCCGACCACTACGGCGCACTGCCGCGCCTGCTCGAAGAGTACGATGCCATCGTCGCTGTCCCAAAACAGGAAGCCGACGTGCTGCGCGAGAAGGGCATCAAGGTAGACGTCGAACTCGGCCACGACGAGGTTCGCTGGGGCGTTCGGACGATTCACATCCCCGGCCACACGCCCGGAAACATGTCGTTCCTCCACGAGGAGACGGGCACGCTGTTCGTCGGCGACACCTTCGTCCACCACAACAGCTTCGCGGCCGCACCCGGTGAGTGGTCGGGTGCGTTCGCGCCCATCAAGCCGTCACTGAACGCGGATAACGACCTCGCCCTCGAAAACATCAAGATCCTTGCAGACTACGACTTCGACGTGGCGCTTACGACCCACGGCCTCAACGTCAAGGAGGGAGCGCGCGCCGAACTCGACAAACTTCTCTCCGACCTCGGCCTCGCATAAACAAACACCGTTTTTGTCCCTGCTTTGAGAGTTCACCATTGCGAACGATGCGGCAGCGCGCCGCTCTCCCATCTGTCGCGATGTCGATTCCACGATGCAGAATACTATATAGGGTCTCGCGCTAGTACTCACGCATGAACGAACACCAAAGCCGGGTTAAGTCGGTTGAGCGGACGTTCGTTATCCTTGCGGCGCTGAAAGAACTCGACGGTGCGCGAATCATTGAGTTGGGCGAACACACTGGCTATGCGAACAGCACGATTCATCGCCACCTGACCACGCTACACGAAGCCGGGCACGTCACCAAAGAGGGTGACACCTACCACATCGGCCTCTCGTTTCTGAACTTTGGTGAGTACGTCAGAAACCGAAAGGAAGCCTACCGTCTCGCAAAGCCGAAGGTAGAGGAGTTAGCCCAAGAGACGAACGAGCGCTGTCAGTACGTCGTCGAAGAACACGGGCAGGGCGTCTACGTCCACGTCGCGACGGGGCCACACGCAGTCGAGACGAACTCTCGGATTGGCTCGCGGCTCTTCTTGCACTCGACCTCCGTGGGGAAAGCGATTCTCGCTCACCTGCCAGCGGCGCGCGTAGACGAAGTGCTCGACCAGTGGGGGCTTCCACAACTCACCGAGGACACCGTCGTGACCAAGAGTGAGCTCCTCGCGGAACTCGAAACCGTCCGTGAAACCGGCGTCGCGTACAACCGCGAAGGAAACGTCAAAGGTCTGCGCTCGGTCGGGACGCCCGTGTTCGGACCCGAAGGCACTGTCGTTGGCGCACTCAGCGTCTCCGGGCCGACCCACCGCATGAAAGGTGACCGGTACGAACGCGAAATTCCAGACCTCTTGCTCGGGGCGGCAAACGAGCTCGAACTCAAACTCAAGTACTCCTGACCACGACGAAGTGCGCGATTTTTTGGCTACCGATTCTCAAAATCATCCGCGGAGCGAACAATTATGTCGTGGTATCACAGACCACCCATCATGACACACCACGATATGTGGCGTCGGGACGACGCGGCGAAGACGGTGGGCTCGCTCCGACGCGACATGCTGTCTTCACGAGAGACGGAGCGTGTCCCGCTCGCAGAAATCGGCGGCCGAACCCTCGCAAGCGACCTCGTTGCAGATGCAGACCGACCGCCGCTGTCGCGGGCGACGATGGACGGGTTTGCGTTCGACGCGACCGACGCCTATCCCCTCCGCCTGCGCGAAGGTGGCATCTTCCCGGAGGATAGCCCACCGACACTCGAATCCGGCGAGGCAATGCGGATTTCGACCGGCGCGCCGCTTCCTGACGGGGCGAACGCGGTGTTGAAAGTCGAAGAGGCGACCGTCGAAGACGGACTGCTTAGCGGCACGGAGATATCACCGGGGACCTACACCTACGCACGCGGCAGCAACGTCAGAGCGGGCGAGGTGCTGTTTCAGGCGGGCGAGCGCCTCTCCCCGAAGGACGCGCTGTTGCTCCGAGACCTTGGCCACGAGTCGGTGACCGTGCACACGAGGTTCTCCGTTGGCATCCTTGCGACCGGGACGGAGTTCCACGAGGGCCGACAGCCCGACCTCGATTCACCCATGCTCGCGGGGCTGGTTCGCTCGTGGGGTCACGACCCAGTTTACGAAGGGTCGGTTCCCGACGACTATGACACGGTCACAGAGCGAATCGCCGCGCTCGCAGCCGACCACGACGTGGTCGTCACGACCGGCGGGACGAGCGTTGGAAAGAAAGACCACGTCATCAACGCGCTCACTGAACTCGGTGAAGTGTTGTTCCACCGCGTCGCCATCCGGCCGGGAAAACCAATCGCGGTCGCCCGCCTCGACGACTACGACGCTGTCGCGCTCGCAATACCCGGGAAGCCAGTTGGCGCACACACCATCACGTCACTCGTCGCTCGCCCGCTGTTCGTCGGTGAGACGACGCTTCCGACCGTCTCAGCCCGCCTCGCTCGCGATATCGGCCTCGGCGCGCCCGGCTTCGAGTACGTGGTTCCGGTGACGCTCGAAGACGGCGAAGCCATGCCGCTCGGTCACGTTGACTCTTCGCTAGCCGTATACAACGAGGTCTACAATCCAAGCGTGCTCTCGTCTTCGACGCGCGCTTCTCGTGCGGATGGCTTTTTCATCACTGAAGAGGCCGTTTCGAGCGGCGAAACCGTCAACGTCGTCCCCTACACCGCCGTCGAATGACGACCGACAGCCAACAAGTCTGTGGCGTGCTGCTCGCGGCTGGCACGAGCACCCGGTTTGGAGCGAAAAACAAACTGCTCGAAGCAATCGACGGCGTCCCGCTCGTCCGGCGAAGCGCAGCGACGCTCGTAGAGGCCGGGCTTACGCCGCTGATTGCCGTCGTTGGCCACGAATCGGTGCAGGTTCGTGACGCGCTCGCCGGTCTGGGCTTCGAGATTGTCGAGAACGAATCGTACCGCGAAGGACAAGCAACGTCGGTTCGCGCTGCGGCGCAAGTTCTCACCGAACGCGACACCGTCGATGCCGCCGTGTTCGCACTCGGAGATATGCCGTATGTCTCGGTGGCTACCATCCGATCGCTCGTTTCGGCGTACGAAGCGGGCGAAGGAACGGCACTCGCTGCCGCCTACGAGGGCGTTCGTGGAAATCCAGTGTTGTTCGACCGACAGCACTTCCAAGCACTGGGTGAGGTAGACGGCGATACGGGTGGCAAAGCAGTTTTCAAAGGCGCTGACCAGCATGCACTGGTCGAGACGGACGACCCCGGGGTCAGAATCGACATCGACACGACGAGCGACCTCGACACAGAACGCCCAGACCATTCGTAACCGTTTGTGGTTTAGTAACACCTATACCGTAATCACCAGTGGTTGTTTTATGGACACGCGGTACGGATTCACGAGGCGGAAGGCGCTCGCCGCCGGGGCGGCAGTTGCGACCTCGTTTGCAGGCTGCCTCGCCTCGGGCACATCGAACAGGGAAACGCCCGTGTTCCTTCTCGCAGCCGGGAGCCTCAACAATGCACTCGAAAACGGGCTTCGTCCGAGTCTCGACGTGCCCCTCGAAATCGAAGCCCACGGCTCTGCGCAAGTCGCCCGCCTCGTCGCAGACGGGCAGAAGGCCCCCGATATTGTCTCCCTTGCAGACGTAGCCTTGTTCGATGGCCCGCTCCATCCCGCGTGGTACGCTGAGTTCGCGACCAACTCACTCGTCATCTCGTACGACCCGGCGTCAGAAGGAGGCAAGCGGATAGCTGCGGCGGGTGAGCAGGGGTGGTTTCGCCCGCTACTCTCTGGTGAGGTGTCGCTCGGGCGGACCGACCCTGACGTCGACCCACTTGGCTACCGGACGCTGTTCATGCTCGAACTCGCCACCCACCACTACGACACCGACGAAAATCTGCGAGAAGCGATTCCCGACCGCGAACAGATTTACCCAGAGACCCAACTCGTAAGCCAGTTCGAAACTGGGTCGATTGACGCCGCAGTCACCTACCGCAACATGGCCGTCGAACGCGACTACTCGTTCATCAACCTTCCAACGGCAATCGACCTGAGCGACCCCGCCGCCGCCAGCGAATACGAGACGGCAAGGTACACGCTTCCGGATGGCAAAGAAGTTCGCGGCGGCGTCATCAGCTACGGTGCAACGATACCCGACGGGAAGCAAACCGAGTCGGTGGCGTCAGTGTTTGCGGCGCACACAACCGGGTCGTACCTACACGAGTTCGGCTTCACCGTCCCTGAAAACTACCCTACCTACACCGGAGATGTCCCAGACGCACTCGACGCGTAGGCTGGCAGGCTGGGACTGGCTTCGTGTCACGTTCCTGCTCGGCGGAGCCCTCGCACTCTACTTTCTCGCGCCGCTCCTTGCACTGTTTGCCACCCAGTCGCCATCGGCCGTGTTCGGACAGCTCCAGAGTCCAGTCGTGGTCGATGCCGCGACGAACTCGGTGACGACTGCGACGGTGAGCACGCTGCTCGCAACGGTTTTCGGCGTCCCGCTCGCCTACTGGCTCGCACGGACGCGCTCTCGCTGGCAACTACTGGTCGGCGGCATCGTCGCCCTGCCGCTCGTCTTACCGCCGATCGTGAGCGGTATCATCCTCCTGATGCTCGTCGGCCCGAACACGACGGTCGGAAGCCTCGCTTCGCTCGGGGGGATTTCCCTCACCCGCTCACTCGTCGGCGTCGTCATCGCCCAGACGTTCGTTTCCGCACCGTTCGTCGTCGTGACCGCGACGACGGCGTTTAACGGCGTCGACCGGACGCTCGAAGAAGCCGCACGCACCCTCGGGACGACCCGAAGTGGGGCGTTTCGACGGGTGACGCTCCCGCTCGCAAAACGTGGGATTCTCGCCGGAATGACGCTCGCGTTCGCGCGGTCGCTCGGTGAGTTCGGCGCGACCATCATGCTCGCATACTACCCGCGGACGATGCCCGTCCAGATTTGGGTGTCGTTTACGACATTGGGTATCGAAAATGCGCTGCCGGTCGCCGTCATCCTCGTCGGCATTGCGATTGCCGTCCTCACGGTGCTCGCCGCCCTCGGCGCGAACCCGTGGGAGTCAGTAACCCACGACTGAAGTCGTGGGCTTGTCAGTGGACTCCCCTTCTGACTCCGTAACGGAGTAGGCGTGGAAATCGCCATTCAGGTTCAGCGTCCCTGACGCTAGCGCACACTGACAGGGTGCGCCTCCACCCGAAGACTTCTGCCCCGAGTGGAGTTTCTTGAGCAGTTTACGAGCAATATTCTTGCTCGCGTTGTAGTCCGCGTTCAGTTCGTACTCGCACTTCTGACACACGAATTGGTGCTTCGACCGCCGATTCGATTCATGCGTAAACCCACATGACGAACACCGACGGGAGGTGTAGGCGGGACTCACTTGCTTGACCACGACACCGAGCATCTCGGCTTTGTATTCGACGTATTGGTAGAGGCGTCGGAACGCCCACGCGTGGAATCGTTTTGCACCAGCCATCCGTTTGCGAATGTCGGTCAGATTCTCGAAGGCGATGTGCGTACAGTCGTGGTCTTGGGCTTCTTCGAGAATCTGATTAGATGCTCGGTGTAACTCGTCTTGCATCCAGCGGTGTTCGCGGTCTTTCATCGACTGAATCGACAAGTGTGCCGACCGCGTTCCTGCCTGTTGCATCGCCCCGCGAGTCTTCTCAAACTCTCGGCGTCTATGATTCATCTCGTCGGCGTTCGCGATGAACGCGCCAGTGGAAGTCACAGCAAGAGAGCCATCCACGTTCAGGTCAACACCAAGGACTGTTCTGTGCTTGGCGTCCTCAGAACGCGAAGCGTTCTGATGGGCTGCATCAGACTCCGTCTGATGAACGTCAAAAGGAGTCATGGACTGCTCGTCACTTTCGACTCGGCGCATCCGTGCGTGGAGGTAGAACGACTCTGTGGGGCGGTCGTACTGCAATGTAGACATACGGAACTCGTAGTCTTCGTTCAGTAGGTACTCCCCAATCGGTGTTCCCTCAGCATCGTTGGGAATCACGTAGTCACACTCAACGCGACCGTTTACCGTTGAGAGGGAAACGTGGTCGCGGTGGAACGTCGCAGAACGTTTGTCGTAGACGACGCTCCACGCATCGAAGTGTGGTTGGCTGGTGTTGTCACCTTTCTTGAGTCGGGTGACACCGCTTTTGGTGGCCTCGATAGCCCGACGAATCCCTTTCTGAACGAGGTTTGCAGTCAATTCCGTCTCGGTTCGAAGTCGTTCGTAGAGGGCTTTCTCGGCTTTCTGTTTCGAGGTCACGCAGTAGTCGTTCGGGTGTCTCCACGCCCACTCTGCGGTGGTGTTCGCACAGTGGAGGAACTGATTTTTGGTCTGATGAAGGTCGTCGAACCGCTCGTTTGGTACGTCTAGTTTGACTTTGACGGTACGAATCACCTCCATCGTTAATTCACATATCGAACAGACTCTTTATAATGGTATGGATTGGCGTGGGGGAGTCTGCTTGCTATCGCTCGTGGTTGGTAGAGTGGCTTGTCGGATTCCTCCCACTCCTAAAGGAGTGGGCTTCCTCCTCAGAGTCTTGTGATTAGCGAGGGTGAATCGGGCCTTTGCTCGTGGTCAGCCGCCCACCGTCGCGGTCGTTGGCAACCGCGAGGGCTTCAGCGACGATACTGAGGGCGATTTGGGTGGGTTCGCTGCCTGCTAAATCGAGGCCAACGGGCGTTGCCACCCGCGCGAGTTCGGCTTCCGTGAAGGTGCGCCCTTCCTCGCGGAACTCGTCGCGCATTTGTTCGAAGCGCTTTCGTGGCCCCATCAACCCGATGTACGGAATCTCGGTGTCGAGAAGCGATTCGAAGGCGAGGCGGTCGTCGATGAAGTTGTGCGACATGATGACCGCGTAGGTGCGCGTTGGGTCATCAACCAGCCCGCCCAATTCCGGGGGGCGAGTTTTCACCACGGTCTCTGCTGCCGGGAAGTTTTCGGCTTTTGCCTGCCCACCGCGGGCAGAGGCGACGGTGACGCGAAAGCCGACGTTTCGAGCGACCTCGGTCACGGGAACCACGTCGCCATGATGCCCGAAAATGAGGAGTTCTGGCGGGGGCGTCATCCCATCGAGAAAGAGGGTGACTTCGCCGTCATCAGTGTCGAGAGTGACTCGTTCGGTTCCGTTCGGTGAGAGCGCCGTGACGCGGTTTCGAAGTGCCTCGCCAAACTGGTCCGCGACATCGTGGTCGTCGACACTGACGGGAGTACCCTCACCGTCGAAGACCGACCGGTCGCCTACCGACAGCGTGGAGGTTTCGCTTGCTATCACCGTCGCGGAGATGGCGCTCTCTCCCGCCGCAAGTCGGTCGAGTACCGCCTCAAAGGATGCAGCAAGCGGTTCGATGAGAACTGTGATGATGCCGTTACAGCCGAGGCCAAAGCCCCACGTATCGTCGTCGCCAGTCAGGTCGAACACCTCAATCGTGGGCGTGCCCTCGCGGGCGACGTCCTGTGCGAGGTCGATGACGGGGTCTTCGAGACAGCCCGGCGTCACTGCACCGAGCGGTTCGCCGGTTGGAGTTACAGCCATCTTCGCCCCCGGGCGACGGTAGGCGGAGCCGTCTACGTTTACGACGGTGACGAGCACCGATTGCTTGCCCGCCGCGGCCCGGTCGCGTAGCTGGTCGAAAATGTCTATCGTGGTGACGCTCCACGGATGCGTGGCGTCTCTGCCGTCCATGTCAGGTCGTACCATCCGACGCTATTTATTTGCTCTCACCTGTCGATTTGTCAGGTACCCCCGGAGCGTTCATCACGGCTGGTTCCAATGTGAAGGTATGAACGGGACCGTCGTTTCAGGCGAGGGACGCGCAAGTGAGTTCGTCGCATTCGCCGCAGACGAACTCGCCGATGCGCTCGCGTTTGCGCCGTATTACGGAACGCTGAACATCACAGACTGGGATGGCCATGACCGCCTCCCGAGTCAGTTCGTCCCAGAGGTCAGCAACGACTACTGTGCAGGCATCGACCTCTACGACTGTCGCGTAAACGGCGTGCGCAGCGCGGTTATCGTCCCCCACGTCCCCGACTACCCAGACGACAAAGTGGAAGTGCTCGCCCCCGTCCACCTGCGTACCCTTTTCGACCTCGAAGATGGTGACTGCGTGGACATTACTCCACCAAGCGAGATGGGGTCGTCCATGAACCAACTGGAGCCAACAGCCCTCGACGAATTCGACGGCGTCGTGTTCGATTTAGACGGCACGCTCATCGACCTTGCCGTCGATTGGCGAGTGGTCGAAGCCGAGTTAACCGACCTTTTCGGCGCACACCTCGAAGGAGGGGTTCGGTCGTACGCACCGAACGAACTCCACGGCCTCGCCGTCGAAATCGGGAAGCGGGCCGAGTTCAATGAATGTCTCGCCACCCACGAGACTGCTGCTGTCGAAGCAAGCAAGCCCCTTGCGCTGCTCGACGTCCTCGCACAGCTCGACTGTCCGGTTGGAATCTGCACGCTCAATGCGGTGGCGGCCGCAAACCGTGTTCTCGACCGCTTTAACTGCCACGATGCGGTTGATGTGATCGTCGGCAGAGAGACCCTTGTCGCACAGAAGCCACATCCAGCTCCCCTCCGACGGTGTTTCGAGAAGTTGAACGTGGCTGCTGGGTCTGCCGTGTTCGTCGGTGATGAGGTCCGTGATGCAGAAACAGCGGTTCGTGCGGAGACGAGTTTTCTCGACGCAAACTGGGTGAACTGAACCGGCCAACACACCAAAGACAGCCAATGCAGCCTATTTGTACAATCTATCCAAACTGTCCAAACTAGTTCGACTATCACAACCGATTCGGGTAGATTGTGTGTCCACTCTCGAGTGGATTCATAATTCGGACGACTGCGTGTCCAGTGTAGCTGGCGAAATTGAGTGCTGTATCGAAATTCATACCCGTTTCCATATATACGAAGAAATATTATGATAATTATCTGTCTGATGGGTTGGGAGAGCATACCCGTTCGTTAGTAGTGGACTAGAATCGCGCCAACGCACTCAAATCGCCCATTATCTTCGAAATCTCGTGATCATAAAAAAGTGGGTCGGGGTAGCACCAAATCCACTCACAATTATCCTTAAAAATAGTTTTAACGCCGAAACAACCACATCTGCCGAATTATTTCTCACGGAAGCAGATAAAAATTTTTGCCTTCTCGGCACAGAACGACATACATAAAATATATTTCATAACCATCTAACCGCCATAGTTATGTCATTAACCTGTGCTGCGGTCATCCAATAGATTTTGGGCATTCACTGCAATAGCTTTGAGCGCTGTGCAGAAGTAATAGGGCGTCACCACCCCGGAAATCACGAACGATGATGGTGAGAAAACGCAGTGTTGCGTTACTCCGCCGGCGTGACGACTGCGGGGAGCCGGTCGAGGTGAGCCAGCGTGAGACCCGCGAACGCAAGCGCTCCAGCGCCAATCTGAACGAGGGTCATCGGCGCGTAGAGGGTGATTACCGAGAGGGCGAGATACGCCCCACGGTGGGGGAATCCGAGGTCATGGCGGCCGTCGTAGCCAGTTGTCGCCGCGACGAGTGCGACGACGCCAATGAAGACGATAATCGCGTGGAGCGGCGTCGCCGGGAACGACCAGAAGATGAGACTCGGGTTGGTGACGAACGCAAACGGAATGAAGAAACCGGGCGCGCCGATACGCATCGCCTGCATACCCGTCTGCAGGAAGTTCGAATCGGCAATCCGTGAGCCAACGGCGACCGCCACCGCTACCGGCGGCGTGATAGCCGACAGCATCGCGAAGTAGAACACGAACAGGTGTGCAGTAATCTCAGGAAC